>JAHEZA010000178.1 GCA_023251335.1 Chitinophagaceae bacterium
GAAACCAATCAATCTTCCTGCTGCGGCTCTGGAGGTTGCTCAACTGAAGTGTATAGTATCATGACTGATGACTATAGCAACCTCGAAGGTTACAATCCGGATGCTGACCTGGGATTAGGTTGTGGCTTGCCAACTCAATTTGCCAAAATAAAAAAAGGCGTCACCGTAATTGATTTAGGCAGCGGTGCAGGCAATGACTGTTTTATTGCAAGAAAACAAACTGGTGAAGACGGCAGAGTAATCGGTATTGACTTTACATCTGCAATGATTGAAAGAGCAAGAGCCAATGCACAAAAATTAGGTTTTGCAAACGTTGAGTTTAGGCAAGGCGATATTGAAAATATTCCTGTTTCGGCAAACGTTGCTGATGTAATTGTAAGCAACTGCGTTTTAAATCTTGTCCCGGACAAAGACAAAGTATTCAAAGAAATTTTTCGTGTTTTAAAAGTTGGCGGACACTTTAGCATTTCAGACATTGTGTTAATCGGCGAACTTCCTGAAGATTTGCGCAAAGATGCTGAAATGTATGCTGGTTGCGTATCAGGCGCAATACAAAAAGAAACTTATTTAGAATTAATTAAAATAAATGGGTTCAGCAACATCACAATTCAGAAAGAAAAGCCAATCAATATTCCCGATGATATTTTGAAAAACTATTTGAACGAAAAAGAACTAATCAATTTTAAAACCGGCAACACAGGCATTTTTAGCATTACAGTTTATGCAGAAAAATCTAAATCTTGCTGCGGCACGGATTGCTGCAATTAAAAAATATCGCAAAGCAATTATTATAGCAATTCCCTTAATTGTTTTGCAACTCATCTTTGGCTCTGACGCAACGTTTTGCTTCATCAACATTATTTGGCTATTCGCATAAATTATGAAGAAAAAAATTTTAGTGCTCTGCACAGGCAACAGTTGCAGAAGTCAAATTGCAGAAGGTTACTTGCGATTGTTTGCAGGCGGCAAAGCAGAAGTTTACAGCGCAGGTATTGAAGCACACGGAGTAAATCCAAAAGCGATTGAAACAATGAAAGAAGATAACGTCGACATTTCAAAACACACTTCAAACAACATTGACCAATATCGCAGTATTGATTTTGATTTTGCAATTACCGTTTGCGACAACGCCAAAGAACATTGTCCTTTCTTTCCGACAAAAGCAAAAAAGTTTCATCAAAATTTTGCAGACCCCGCAAAAGAAACAGGAGCAGAAGAAGAAATTAAAGAACAGTTTCGTAAAGTGCGACAAAAAATAAAGGACTACTGCAAAAAATTTGTTACCGACAATTTGTAGCAGACAACAAGTGCGACGAAACTAAACGCATATTCTCAAAAAGTTCGCTGGACAATCTGGCAAACAACATTCACATTGGTATAGCTGGCAGGAAGTGCTTTTCATTAACTTTCTGTTCGCTATCAGCAACGGTTCCAGCGGAAGAACAAATATTGGCTTTTTCTATTTACCTTAATAAAATTTTACTTCATGCAATGAAAAGAAATTTGACCATCGCCAGCCGGCTTCGGGAAGTTTTTCTCGAAGGGCATTGGATTGCAAACACAAATTATAAGGAACAATTATTAAGCCTAACCTGGCAACAGGCGATTCAGAAGGTCGGCAATTTAAATACCATTGCGGCTTTGACCTATCATGTAAATTATTATTTGGCAGGGCTGTTAGACGCGTTTGAAAACGGTAAACTTACAATCAGCGATAAAAACAGTTTTAATCTTCCGGAGATAAGTTCGGAAGAAGATTGGAACAGATTGGTGACATACTTTTTGAATAACGCTGAAAAGTTTTCGAACCAGGTGGAACAAATGGACGACTCCATTTTTGACCAAGCGTTTTTTGACGAAAAATATGGAAGTTACTTACGAAACATTGAAGGCGTTATAGAACACAGCTATTATCATTTGGGGCAAATTTCGTTAATTAAGAAAATGATTATTTAGAAACTCTTGCCATCTGATTTTTAGCAGACGAACCAACCTGCCAGTAGGCAGGCAAATATTGGCATTTTGTATTTTCTTTACAGCATCACTCCAAACAAACTGCTAATTCTTATTCGTTTCCTTCTACGAAATATTTATGAAAATAGGGGATCGTTTCTATGCCTTTATTAAAATTTTCAATTCCATATTTTTCATTTGGCGAATGAAGGTTATCGCTGTCAAGGCCAAAGCCCATGAAGATTATTTTTACACCCAATTCCTTTTCAAGAATCGTGCAGATAGGAATACTACCGCCACCGCGCACAGGAACAGGTGTTTTCCCAAAAGTGGTTTCAATTGCTTTTTTAGCAGCCTTGTATCCTTTACTGTCGATGGGCGTAAGGTATGGTTCGCCCCCATGATGCTCAAATGCTTTTACCGTAACTGAGGAAGGCGCTATCGACGTAAAGTAATCAAGGAGTTTTTTGGTCATTTTTGCAGATGTTTGGTTGGGCACTAACCTTGCGGAAATTTTCGCCGTAGCTTTTGATGGCAATACTGTTTTAGCACCTTCACCCTCGTAGCCACCCCAGATTCCATTTATCTCAAGCGTGGGCCTGATGCCGGTTCTTTCAATGGTAGTATAGCCCTTCTCGCCCCATAATTCTTTTGATCCTGTTTCCCTTTTATATTCGTCTTCGTCAAACGGCGCTTTATTCATTAACGCTCTTTCCTTTTCCGGAACTTCCAATACGTCATCATAAAATCCGGGAATCGTAATATGATTATTTTCGTCGTGGCAGCTTGCTATCATTTTTGCCAGAACTGTGATTGGATTGGCTACAGCGCCACCATAAGTCCCGCTATGCAAGTCTCGCGCAGGCCCGGTAACTTCTACTTCAATGTAAGAAAGGCCACGAACGCCCACGTCCAATGAAGGCGTTTCTAAACTTAACATAGAACTGTCACTTATTAAAATTACATCAGCCTTTAAAAGTTCTTTGTTCTCTTCTACAAATTTTCCCAGGTTAGGCGAGCCTACCTCTTCTTCGCCCTCAATCAGAAATTTAATATTGGTATACAGGGTATTTGTCTTCACCATTGTTTCCAGCGCTTTCACGTGCATAAAAAACTGCCCTTTGTCATCAGCGGAACCGCGTGCAAATACTTTTCCGTCTTTTATCACCGGTTCAAAAGGTTTGCTGTGCCAAAGTTCCAGCGGTTCAGCCGGTTGCACATCATAATGGCCATAGACCAAAACGGTCGGTTTATTTTCGTCAATAAATTTCTCAGCAAATACCACCGGAAAGCCGTCCGTTTGCATTACTTCTGCTCTATCTGCACCAGAATCTAAAAAACTTTTTTTAACGGCATCTGCACAGGCTGCCATATCTTGTTTATGTTCGCTTTTTGCACTGACAGAAGGAATCCGTAACAAATCCATCATCTCTTTTAAAAATCTCTCTTTATTATTTTCCTGGTACTCTTTCCATGCTTCCATATAAAATTGTGTGTAATTTTGTTTACGTAAGAGAGCGAATATAAACTTTTTAAAGGATATCATTTAACTCTTAAAAATAACCTAATTCGCAAATTTTAAAGCGAAAATTTTGGTTTAAAATGTAAGTATGTTTTACATTTGCGCCAGATTGCTTTTCAATTTATCAGCCTTTGTCCTAGTTGTATCTTACGGATACCTCTATTGCAAAGGCTGAGTCAATTTAAAATGATTGTGGACGTAGCGATAAGTGGCAATAAGACTTCACAGTAAACAAACAAATAGCGGAGATTTTATTTTCAACTTTTAATTGAAGCATCTTGCCTGTTCATAAAAATACCAACGACGCTTCGCCCGGCCAACCGCCAGTTTTTGAAAACACGGTAATAATACTCCTTATTAAATAATTGAGAATCGTGCATCGCTTTATAAGTGAGAAAAAAACCAACAGGCGAGAGAACAATAACCGGTAACCACATGCCCACAATGGGGGCTGCCACATGATCTTTTGTAAATTTTTCTCCAAAAATAGCCAACAGGTAAAAGATCATAAAAAATATCAACGCCATCACCAAAGGTGTGCCCATCCCGCCTTTCCGGATGATGGAACCGAGAGGTGCTCCGATAAAAAACAATACGAGGCAAGCGATAGAAAGCGATAATTTTTTATGCCATTCTATCTGATGTTGTGTATAATCATTCTGCTGGGTTTTATAATCATTGGATGACATTTCTAAAAGATTCCGTGCATTGCCAACATCGCTCAATGTTTGAGAGTAAACCACGTCTTTTAAACTATCGGGAATGAGCGCGTCAAACGAAGTCACTTTTTTAGCCGGGACGTGCGTCAGCGCCACTTGCGTTTGCTTTTTAGTAGCCAGGCTGTCCTTATAATTTGAATATTTTATATAAACGGCCATTTGTTTCTTATCTCTCTTATAAAGGGAATCAGGTTCCGTTTTAAGCTTAGCAAGGTCCACGTTTATCTGCCTCATGTTTTTCATCTTTATGTTATTCATAAAAAGACTATCGGATGATTTCTGCAGATTGAGCTGGCTTAGATCGAATAATTTGGTATACTCCCTGAATCCCAACTGGGTAAATGTGTTTTTCGTCGAATTGTAACCCCCTGTTTCCTCATAACGTTTTCCATTCTCTAACCGGAATTCAAGATATTTTTTATCGTTGCTCATGGTCATTTTTCCACTCTCAGAAATAATCGTATTATCCTGGAGGTTGTTTCCCTGCTCATAAATTAGCACACCACCCAGGGTATCTTTGTTTTTAGAATCCACCTTTATAGAAAAGCCCTTGAATCCATCATAAAAAATACCGGGCTTTAAATCAAACGCCGGGCTTTTTTCATAAATATCGTGATAGATTGTTGCGAATTTTAGGTTTGCTACAGGTGCTATATAATTTGCAAATAGAAATGCTATTCCTGATAAGATTATGGTAATAAAAAGCAACGGGCGCATAAACCTCAACAAAGAAATACCTGAGGATTTAATAGCTACCAGCTCAAAATCTTCGCCCAATTTGCCAAAAGTCATTATTGATGAAAGTAAAATGGAAATAGGCATCGCCAGCGTAACCAATGTGGCGCTTGCGTAAATCATAAATTCTGTCAACGTAATAAAATCAAGGCCTTTGCCTACGAGGTCGTCAATATATTTCCACAAAATTTGCATCACAAATACAAATAACGTGATGAAAAAAGTGGCTATAAAAGGCCACACAAAAGCTTTCAATATTAATTTATCAAGTTTCTTAAACATCTAAAATCGTCAGATCGAATTATTATCTTTTGTTGTAAATTTAAAATATGAGCCAGGAAGCAAAAATACATCTTTCACCATTTGAAACGGAACTTGTAAATAACACAGAATGGATTTTCACAAAACAAATTATTATCGAAAAAGTTTACCAGCTTTTTGGCGCACTGCAGTCTCAATATGAAAATGTATTACAAAATGATACAGAAGCTCCGCGAGAACTGTTGCATAGAAAAGGGGCTAAAATATCAAAAGGTGAAAATTATAATCGCCTGCCTTATCTCATTCTTGATTATCCCGCCATCTTTGGCAGAGAAAATATTTTTGCTGTGAGGACTATGTTTTGGTGGGGAAATTTCTTTAGTGTTTCAGTTCATCTTTCCGGCAGGTATTTCAAAGGCCAAAAGCACATTAATAAATCGATTCCTTTTTTAAAAGAAACCAACTTCTTTGTCTGCATCAACGAAAATGAGTGGGAGCATCATTTTTCTGATTTAAACTATGTGAACGCAAACGATTTGAACGACATGGAAATAGCACAATTGAAAGAAAAATCTTTTTTCAAGGCGGGAAAGAAAATTGCATTAAAACAATGGGACCGGGTTCCGGAATTTTTAGAAAAAACTTTTGGGGAGATTATCGAACTAATTAGGGTCTCCCTGAAAATGCGTGATAAAATAGTTCAAAAAAATGGTGGCGATAAAATCAGGTCACTATCTTTTTCAGACAGGGAACTTTTATTACTTTAAAGAACTGTTT
>JAHEZA010000006.1 GCA_023251335.1 Chitinophagaceae bacterium
TTTTAATCTTAATAAAAGTTCAAATACTTTTTCATAAACATGATGATTTACGCCGGCAAATTTTTCTTTTGTCCAACCGGAAAAAGCCGGCGCTTCATCATTGATAAAAATGCCGCGGTATTTTACCAAAGGATGGTCGCGGAGAAAAATATTTTTATTTACATAAATTTCTTTTTTCTTTTTCACAGGCACATCTGCCCACCAATACCACGGAGAAACGCCCATCTCTTTTGACATTTCAAAAACGCCATAAGCGGTTCCCCTTTTATCGCTTCCGGAAATTACCAACGCGCGTTCAATTCCTTTGAAAGGATTTTTGATAATTTGAATTTGATACGCTTCCCATTTGTTTTTTATAGAATCAACATTTATTTTTTTTGATTGAATTAACTGCTGAATCAGTTTGGAACCTTGTATCGAACCGATAATAATTACACCGTTTGTCTTCGAAGGAAGTTCATTAATTACTTCAGGTTTTTTCCCAGTGACCATGTCTACGTCATTTTGAAAAAGAGAAGTGGCTTTTTGAATCAGCCAATCATCATTTTTATCTGTGTAAATAGCAGTTGGTGAATTCGAGACAATTGGAAAATTTTCATTTCCATTTTTATCAGAAATAAAATTTTGAGCAAATAAATTTTGGGTAAGAAAAGTTATAGCGAATAAAAAAATAGTCTTCTTCATACCTGAGCGTTTTATGAATCTTTAAAACAAAAAGCTAAAACAATAAAACAGAAATCTTTACTAAAAGTTCATTTACTGTTCTAAAATCCTATCGAATTTCCACCATCTACCGGCAGCACCACTCCCGTGATGTAAGCCGATTCTGAACTTGCCAAAAACAATGCTGCATCTCCGATATCAGAAGGCAAGCCCAATTCTCCCATCGGTGTTCTTGACAGAACCTTGCTTTTCCTTTCTTTGTCATTATTCAATGCCTTTGCCGACATATCAGTAGCGATAAACCCCGGCGCAATACAGTTTACACGGATTCCTTTCGGAGAAAGTTCAACCGCCATCGCCCTGGTCATCGCTTCTATAGCACCTTTGGAAGCGCTGTATGCAATCACTTTTGGCAAGCCATATTGCGATGCCATCGAACTGATATTGACGACGCTTCCTTTTTTATTTTTAATCATTGATTTTACTACTTCTCTTGAAATAGTAAAAATGGATTCTACGTTGGTAAGGATTATTTTCTGAAATTCTTCGTCTGTTACTTCAGTAAAATCTTTTTTCAAATTAATTCCGGCGTTATTAACAAGAATGTCAATCTTTAAATATTTTTTTTCTAATTTTTTTATTAATGCCGGGATTTCTGAAAGATGATCCAGATCGAATGATACCGTTTCGCAAAGCGCGCCCAGCTTTTCTTTGGCTGCATGTAGCTTTTCCTTGTTGCGCCCGATAACAATTGTTTTAATATTATTCTTTATAAATTTTTCGGCAATTGCTAATCCGATTCCTGATGCACCGCCGGTTACAATAGCAATTTTTTCCGAATCATTTTTTTTCATTTTTTTTCTTTTTTCTATAAATGTAATTAGTACTTTAATATGCCTTACGCTCTCGTAATTTAAACCCTCCGTTTAAAATTTGTTCTGCTTTATTTTTTTAGAGGACTCCCTTATGATAAATTCAGACCTTAAAATGATCGTATTGGTTGTTTCAATATTTGATGTTCCGTTTAGATGATTTATAAGATTATTTGCAGCAACTTCTCCCATTTCGTAACCCGGATAATTGATGGTGGTAAGATTAGGTTCTATGACTTCCGAAACAGGATCGTTATTAAAGCCCACAAATGCAATATCTTCAGGAATTTTAATGGAGGCTTTTTTTAAAGCCAGCATGCAGCCAACAGCGCAATTATCATTGGCTACAAAAATGCCATCCGGCATTGGGTTCATTTTAAGTATTTGTTTGGCTGCTTCGGCACCGTCTGAAAAGCCTAAATTTCCTATTATCACATTGTTTTTATTGAAAGCAATCTTATGTTCTTCCAACGCTTGCCTGTATCCCCTTAAACGGTCTGTATAAACATTTTGATTTGAAGGGGCAGTAATATGTATAATTCGTTTACAGCCTTGTTCTATAAGGTGATTTGTCGCGTTATAGGCCGCTTCAACATTATTTATCAAAATACTGATGGTTTTAGCATGGAGTATAGTACGGTCAAAGAAAACAAGTGGTATATCTTTTTTGAAAAATGATTCAAAATGATCGAGATTCTTTGTATCAAATGCCAGCGATACCAGCAGTCCATCTACCCGGCCATTAAACAAAGCTTTCGCACCTTCCACTTCCTTTGCATATTGTTCGGAAGATTGACTGATGATTAAATTATAACCATATTTATTGGCGACATTTTCTATACCGGAAATTACTGAAGCCTGAAAATTGCTGGTCAGCGTTCCTACAATAACTCCAATAGTATTTGTTTTTTGGCTTCGAAGATTTTTGGCAAAATAGTTGGAACGGTAACTCATTTCTTCCGCCGCCTGAAAAACTTTTTTCCTGGTTTTTTTATTGACAACCGGATCATCTTTTAAAGCCCTGCTGACCGTAGCAATAGAAATGTTCAATTTGCTGGCAATGTCATAAATCGTTATCTCTTTTTCTTTGACCATAATGTATAATAAAACTGCAGTTTAATTTTAGTTTAGTTTCTTTTTACCTTTCTCAATTATTTCACTTTTTAGGGATGAGTTCCTGATGATAAGATTCGAGCGTATGATAATGGTATTTGTATTTTGGATATTCCCGATTCCCTTCAGATGATTGACCAGATTTCGGGCAGCAACTTCTCCAACGTCAATGCCCGGATAATTGATAGTTGATAACGCAGGCTCTACCAAAGTACAAATGGCATCATTATTAAATCCAACTATGGCCATATCTTCCGGAATTTTGATATTATTTTCCTTTAAAGTGCGCATAACTACTGCTGCTACGAAATCATTCGTAATAAAAACACCATCGGGTAAAGGATTCATTTTAAGCATTTGCATTGCCGATTCGATTGCAGCGCTTTCAGAAAGATCATGAACGATCAATAAATTTTCATCATAAGGAATTCCGTTCTCAGACAATGCTTCCTTATATCCATTAAATCTTTGGGCATATACATTTCGTTTAAGGCTGGACGTAATATGAACAATTCTTTTGCATCCCTGTTGTATCAAATGTTCTGTGGCCTGGTAACCGCATTTATCATTGTCAATTACCACTACCGTATTTTTTCCATCCTGTTCCACGCGGTCAAAAAATATGACAGGAACATTTTTTTCTTTGAACGGTTTATAATGATCCAAATTTTTCGTATCAAAAGAAAGAGAGGCAATCAGGCCATCCACCCTTTTATCAAATAGATTTTTTGCATTGGCAATTTCTTTACTGAAACTTTCGGATGAATGCGCAATGATAAGATCATAACCGGCTTCGGTGGTTACTTTTTCAACCCCGGCCAACACTGACGTGATGAAGTTACTGCTTAATTCGTGCACAATGATTCCAATTGTATTTGTAGTTTGATTTCGGAGGTTTCTGGCAAAGTGATTGGTGCGGTAACCCATTTTTGCTGCTAAATCAAAAATCTTCTTTTTTGTTCTTTTACTGACAACAGGATCATTCTTTAAAGCCCGGCTTACGGTTGCAATAGAAATGTTTAGTGCAGAAGCAATATCATATATAGTAACCTCCTTCTCTTTTGGCATTTACAATCGTTTACATATCAAGCAATATTGTAAAACTAACTAAAAATAACTTTTTGGGACTTTTTTTTTAAAAAAAATTGTAAACGGTTACATTTTCAAAAATAAATCCTACTTTAGCATTTTAATTGTCAAAACGACAATTAATAAAAGATGAGAATAATGCTTGAATTAGATGAGAATATTGCTTGAATTATGGTATTGCTTTTCACAAATAATTCATAGTTATCACATACCAATTTAAAGAGTTGATTGTTTTCGTTTCGATTTAAGCCGAATGGATGTTGTAATTTTTTTATTGCTTTTTGTCCTGAATAAGAAGAAATGGGAACGTATTATTTTGTAGTTGATTTAAAAATAAAATTATAAGGATAATAGGTTCAACATTTCGTTCCTAATAAAGCTAATTTGTTTGTTTTCTATTTTATGATTAAAAATTCTAAAACCAATGTTTATGTACATTTCAACCATCACACAAAAACACAAATCCTGTTGGAACACGTTTCGCGACATGAGGATTTTGGTGATTGCGCTTTTTGCATCACTAAGTCTCGCTTCAACGTCAGCTTATGCGCAAAATGAACTAAAAGTAACAGGTACTATTGTTAATGAAAACGGGGAAGCAGTCCCAAACGCATCCGTTCTTATCAAAGGAACCGCAACAGGTGCCTCCAGCAATGCTGAGGGACATTTTGAAATTATGGCCGCCCCAAAGTCAACGCTTGAAGTTTCTTCCGTTGGGTATGAAACCAAAGAACTTCAGGTTAAAGGCGCAGGTAATATCTCAGTAACGCTTCGGTCTTCGGCCAACAGCATGACAGATGTTGTGGTGGTTGGCTACGGTACGCAACGAAAAGAAGCTGTTACAGGCTCAGTTGCTTCAATAAAAGGTAGTACTTTACGGGAAGTTCCGGCGCCCAATATTACGCAATCTTTACAAGGGCGCCTTGCAGGAGTACAAATTTCTCAAACATCTACAAAACCGGGGGCTACCATGCAAATCCTTATCCGGGGTCAGCGTTCGTTAACAGCCAGTAACAGCCCGTTGATTGTGCTGGACGGAATTCCGTTCCCAGGCTCACTTTCCGACCTGGATCCGAATAATGTTAAAAGCGTTGACATATTGAAAGATGCTTCAGCAACTGCCATTTATGGTTCCAGGGGCGCTAACGGTGTGATTTTAGTTACTACTGATAAAGGACAAAAAGGAGGAAAAGCAAAAATATCCTATAATGGATATTATGGCCCGCAAACGCTTTTCGCCAGGTATCCACTAATGAACGGTCCTCAATTTGTAGCGTTAAGGAAAGCATCTGGTTTATATACAAACGGTACCGATGAAGCGGATAATGTAAACACAGATTGGCAGGATCTTAACTATAGAACCGGGTCAATAAACAGCCAGGATTTGAGCGTTTCCGGCGGCAGTGAGACAGGAAGTTATAATGTTGGCGTGGGCTATTATCAAAATCAAAGTTTGCTTCCAACGCAACAATATACAAGATATGCGATACGTACTTCTGTTGATCAGCAGGTGGGAAAATTGTTCCGCTTTGGGCTGACCTCCAATAATAACTATAATTTTAGTGCGGGTAACCAGGTGGGAACGGGCGGTATAGTGGCTATGTCTCCCATCGCCAATCCATACAATGCTGATGGAACTTTGAAAAGAGTGGTACATTTAGCTTTAGGAGATAATTATGTTCTTACAAAAGACAGAGTGGATAGTTTATCTGATAATGGTTTGTGGCTAAACGAAAACAGGGGTTTTGCAACCTATAATTCCATTTATGGCGAAGTGAAAATTCCATGGGTGGAAGGCTTAAAATATCGTGTCAATCTTGGCCTTGATTTCATCCAGGGTAATAATGGCAATTATACAGCAGAAGGAGTAAATAGCAGTAATATTGCAAATCCGTCAACGGCAGGTATCAGCAATTCACAGACCTACCACTGGACAGTTGAAAACCTGCTGACTTATGATCACACATTTGCACAAAAGAGTAATTTGAACGTTACCGCGCTTTATTCTGCCGAACAGCAGAAATATAATTCTTCTTCTATGTCTGCAAAGAATATTCCTTCCGATGACTTCCAATTCTATAACATCGGACAGGCGAATGCCACCGACATTACGGTGAGCCCTAACGGACAGAGTTATAACGTGTCGGGATTAACGTCGTGGATGGGGCGCATCATGTATTCTTATGATAACCGCTATATGATTTCAGCCACAGTGCGTTCGGATGCCTCTTCAAGGTTGGCGCCCGGCCATCAATGGCATACTTATCCCGCAGTATCAGTAGGTTGGAATATCGCTAATGAATCATTTATGCAGGGGATAACCTGGGTTAATTCGTTAAAATTGCGTGCAGGTTACGGGCAAACATCTAACCAGGCTATCAGTCCCTATAGCACACTTGGTACATTAGCCACCAGGCCGTATAATTTTGGAGAGACTGGTTACCAGACCGGGTATTATGTAAGTCAACTACCTAATCCAAAGCTGGGATGGGAATATTCTGAGACATGGAATTATGGCCTTGACTTTTCGCTTCTCAAAAATCGCCTTTCAGGTACCATCGAATACTATATAACGAATACAAAAGACCTTTTGCAAACTGTTGGCCTACCGCAAACTACAGGCGTATCCAGTTACGTAGGAAATGTGGGACAATCTCAAAACAAAGGATTTGAACTAAGCCTGAACGGCAGAATAATTGAAGGTGGCCGCGACGGATTTACATGGGATGCCGGGGTTAACTTTTATACCAATCATAACGAAATAGTTGCATTGGCTTCCGGAGCACAGAAGGACGAAGGTAATGCCTGGTTTGTAGGGCACAATATTAATTCAATTTTTGATTATCAAAAGATAGGCCTGTGGCAAGAAAAAGATGCCAATCTGCAAGCTTATGAACCTGGCGGAAAGGTTGGTATGATTAAAGTAAAATATACCGGTGACTTTAACGCCGATGGAACGCCCGCAAGAGTAATCGGGCCGGATGACAGGCAAATCATGGATGCTGATCCCAAATTTTTGGGTGGTTTCAATACCCGCCTGGCGTATAAAGGATTTGACTTGAGCCTGGTAGCCATCTTTCAACAAGGCGGTATTCTTATCAGCTCGCTTTACGGAGGAGGAGGATACCTTAATAATCTTACTTCACGCAATAATAATGTAAACGTGGATTACTGGACTCCTGAACATACTGATGCCAAATATCCTAATCCTGCCGGTCCTTTGAGTGGCGACAATCCGAAATATGGAAATACTCTTGGCTATTTCGATGCATCCTATCTGAAATTCAGGACTATTTCACTTGGATATGATTTTAACCGTAGTTTGATTAAAAATTCTGCTATCAGGTTGCGTGCATACTTCACTGTGCAAAATCCATTTGTAATGTTCTCGCCATATAATAAAGAGTCGGGGATGGATCCTGAAACCAACTCGTATGGTAATGAAAATGCAGCAGTGCCATTATCTTATAATATGCGGCGTTTCTTAACCATAGGCACCAATACGCCTTCAACACGCAATTATATAGTTGGTATCAATCTCTCATTTTAAATCATTAATAATATGAAACATATACAATTAAAAAAAGTTCTTATTGGATCAGTTGCAATCACACTGTTCCTTATGGCAGGATGTTCCAAAATTTTGGACGAACAACCCCGCGCCACTTTTACGCCTGAATATTTCAAAACAGAAAGTGGCGTTGTGGGAGGTATCACTTCCCTTTATGCACACCTCCGTAATATATACGGGCAAGCCTACTATTATAATGCCTGCCTGACAGGTACGGATGAAAATACCTATGCTCAGAGTGCAGACGGCAATTTTAAAGATATGGATATGTCTGATGCAGGCCAGGTTAGTTCTACCAGCTTTCCTACCAGTATTCCGTGGGGCGAATCTTATTCAGATATCAACAATGCGAGCGGAATCCTGGAAAACGGTTCTGCAGTGGGTATTAATGCATCGCTTCTTGCAGAAGCTCATTTTTTTCGTGCATTTGACTACTTTTTGTTAGTGCAAACCTATGGTGGAGTTCCTTTGGATCTGGGAGCGGGCGAATTAAAGTTTAATATAAATCCTGTAAGAACTTCTGTACGCAACACCGTACCCGAAGTATATACAAAAGCTATTTTCCCGGACCTGTTGACTGCCATAAATGATCTTCCCGACATGGGTCGCGTTACAGGGGGTGTTACGAAAACGGCTGCCCGTCTCTACTTGTCAAAAGCGTACCTTACTTATGCATGGTGGCTCGAAAATCCGAATAGTATTCCTACTTATCCGGCGGCAGACCGCACTGATCCCGACGGACATGATGCGGCATGGTATTTTCAACAGGCTTACGATATTGCAACCACTGCAATTGAGAACCCGGGTTCGTTTGCTTTACAGCCCACCTACTATGATGTAAACTATGCACCAAACGATCGTAACAGCGAAATCGTTTTATATGCGGATCACACTGAAACGAGTGAACAATATAACGGAGGCAGCCTTAGCTACGGAAGTGGCGGAGCCCCCGATAACTTTGCGGTTTGGATGCTTACCTGGAACTATACTCAAATCAGAAGTGGCAAAGACCCTGCCTGGAGCGGTACAGTAAGTTCCGTTCAGCGGGCAGCTACAGCAGATCTCGGCCGACCCTGGACACGTATGGCTCCAACTATTGGTGTAATCGAAAATACGTTTGCAGATAAAACGGATGATTCCCGGTATGATGGCACTTTTGTTACTGTTTATCGTGCAAACTGGGAAAAAGCCGGTGATAAAACAGCGACATATTATAACGCAAACGGACTTCCCGTGCATCCGGGCGACCCAATTCTCACTTTCCTCGACAGCGAACCGTCAACTGCGATTGATTATAGCACCTGGGGATCTAAAAGTAACGTAGGCGCAGGCGCATTGCCAGGCAGGGCTGATTTTGTAATTTCCCCTGAAGGTATTAGCAGGCTAAGATACCCCGGCCTTTGGAAACTGGGAACTTATAGGACAGATAATGGTGAAGGACTAGGCTCTCCCAACGCGGGAACTACACGACCTTTCAATATTGCCAAGTTCTCCGAACTGTTCTTTATAGCTGCGGAAGCTGCTGCAAAGGGTGCAACAACGACCGCTGTGAGCGGAGCTTACGCCAATGATGGTACGGCAAAAGGATTGATTAATATTATTCGTGCACGTGCTGGTATGTGGCGGTTCGACAATAATGGAAATACAACGAAAATAGAGGATAATAGTGCTGCAATGATTGCCGCAACACCTGCTAACGTAGATGTAAATTATATTTTGGCAGAACGCTCACGTGAATATTACGGTGAAGGTTATCGTTGGTATGACCTGGTACGCACGCAAAAATGGGCAGAACTTTCTTCCACTTATAGAATTGGAGGAGCCGGAATTGGTGACCATACTCCAATGACCATAACCCGCAATATACAGCCATTTCAGTATTTGCGTCCGATTCCACAAGGACAGCTCGATGCTATGGAAGGAACGGATGCTGATAAAGCTGCGTATCAAAACCCGGGATATAATTAATAGTTTTTTCTCATAATCAAATAGAATCGGGGGATGAATTTTTTCATTCCCCCTTTCGTTTTTAGGACGTTCTGTTTTATAAATGTGTTTTAGAACAGGCAATTGAATGAAAAGATTCGATTAAAAAGGCAACAGTTATGAAAACAGAAATTGCGGGTAAAAGTTTGTTTACTATAAATCATTACAAGAAATAGTCCTAATTTGACGGGCAGATTAGGCTTGGATAAAATTTAAAAAAGAAATAATAATTATGAAAAAACTTGCCATTTTATGTTTCCTGATTGTACTCTGTTTAAATTCTTCAGCACAGCACTACAACAACTTTAAAGTGTCTGTTTACTGCCGTGCTTATGAAGTAAAGCAAATGGGCGATACTACTAATTATTTAAAACCAAAGTGGGATGAGATTTCACGCCAATTAAAAGTTGATAAAGTATATCTTGAAACGCATCGTGATTTAATAATCGTTGATCAGAAAACGTTAGACATCGCCAAAAAGTTTTTTAAAGATAGAGGAATACAAGTTGCAGGAGGTATTACACTTACCATTAGTGAACCAAACCGTTTTCAAACATTTTGCTACAGCAATCCCGATGATAGAAAATATGTAAAAAAGCTGAGTGAATACACTGCTAAGAATTTTGATGAATTTATATTGGATGATTTCTTTTTTACCAATTGTAAAGATGACGGCGCGATAAAAGACAAAGGCGATAGAAGCTGGACGCAGTATCGTTTGCAACTTATGACGGAGGCTGCAGAATCGTTGATTGTAGGCCCTGCAAAAGCGGTTAATCCTAAGGTAAAAGTCATTGTGAAATTTCCCAATTGGTATGAACATTTCCAGGGGCTTGGGTTTAATCTGAAAGACGAACCAAAGATATTTGATGGCATTTATACCGGCACAGAAACGAGGGACGCAGTTATGTCGGCGCAACATCTTCAACCATATCATGGATACAATATTATTCGATATTTTGAAAATATTGCTCCGATGAAAAATGGAGGTGGCTGGGTTGATCCCTATGCCAGTAAATATTCTGACCGGTATGCGGAACAGCTTTGGATCACGTTATTTGCTAAGGCAAAAGAACAAACCTTATTCGATTTTAGAAGTTTAAGCGCTGCTATAACTCTGGCCAATCGCGCGCCCTGGCAGGGACAACATACCAGTTTTGATTATGATGAAATGATGCAGCTTTCTGTAAATTACAATGGTGGCGAGGCTTCCCGGCCATCCACCATTGCAAGAGTAGCCGGTTATGCATTTGAGAAAGTAGATAGTTTTTTGGGTAAACTGGGAACGCCAATCGGCATAAAAAGTTACCGCCCCTATAATGCTGTGGGAGAAGATTTTTTGCAGAGTTATCTCGGCATGATTGGTTTGCCGATGAACATGGAACCTGAGTTTCCTGCACAGGACAGTGTTATTTTATTGACAGAAGAAGCAAAGTTTGATGACAACATTGTTGATAGAATAAAGAATCAATTGGCAGAAGGAAAAACAGTGGTAATTACATCTGGTTTGCTAAAAAATATTCAGGACAAACTGGATGATATTGTTGAATTGCGATATACAGACCGCAAAGCACTTGTACAGGATTTTACTGCAGGGACCTTTCAACTCATTCATTCGGATAAACCAATTCTTATTCCACAGATACAATATCTTACCAATGATTCCTGGGAAATTGTTTCAGGCATCAGCGGTGAAGATGGCTGGCCGATTTTGCATGAAGCAGATTATTCAAAAGGCCATTTATATGTGTTAACTATTCCCGATAGTTTTTCTGACTTATATAATTTGCCGGCCGGTGCGCTCAACAAAATACGGGAAGTATTGAGTGGACAATTACCTGTACAAATAGAAGGACCTTCGGGTATAAGTTTGTTTGTTTACGACAACAATACATTTATTGCAGAATCATTTTTGGAAAAAGAAACGGCAGTCAATATTGTTACCTCAACTGCACATATTAAATTGACTGATGTCAGCAGCGGTCAGCAATTCATTGGCGAATTAAGAAAACCCGGAATGAGCTATACAGAAAAAAGCAGGAAAGAAAAAAATATTTTTAGCATTACCATCAAGCCGCATTCTTTCAGGGTATTTACGATGGATTGATACACTTACATAATTATAATTGGAGGAAAGTCAAAATTCAAAAAAAGTATCTTTTGAAAAATGCGAGGCTTTTTGAATTTTGACTTTATTGAGAATTTAAGCGAAGAAAGGAATATTAGGGGTCGCATATTTTTTCAAACCTTCTTCATTGATTTCTACACCAATTCCAGGCTTGTTGGATACAACCAAAAATCCTTTCTCAATAAAAGGTTTATCGTACGTTACAATCTCTTTCCATTTAGGTTCTGTATCGCTCAGTGTTTGCCATTCCAGAATATGAAAATTGGGAACTGATGCACATACATGTGCTGTGGCCATCGCTCCAAGGAAAGAACCTACCATGTGTGGTGAAAAAGGTGTGTAATAAGCATTGGCAAGATTCGCTATGCGTTGACCTTCACCAAGGCCGCCACATTTCTGAAGGTCCGGCATAATGATATCAATAGCTGCTTCTGATAGCAAACGCGTGTATCCATACGTCAGATAAAAATTTTCTCCACCGCAAATTGGTGTACTGGTTTCCTGTGTGATTGTTTTATATACATCAACATTATCGGCAGGCACAGGTTCTTCGAGCCACATTAGATTTAATGGCTCCATCACTTTCGCCACTTTGCGTCCCGTTGGTGCATCATACCTTCCGTGCATGTCCACACAAATATCAATATCCGGCCCCACGGCTTTACGAACTGCCTCGATGGAGTTATACATTCTTTCTATTTCCGCATTGTTTGCTGTCCAGTTCCATCTGTCATACTTATTGGGATCGGTTGCAGAATCAATGTCAAACTTAACAGCTGTATATCCTCTCGAAACTGCATCCAGCCCAGCCTTCGCATAATCTTCCGGTTTGGGATTTCGAACTGCATATAATTCAGTATCGCAGTACACCCTCACTTTATCACGAAACTTGCCACCTAATAACTGATAGACAGGCAGGCCCAATGCCTTTCCGCAAAGATCCCACAATGCAGCGTCAAAAGCACTTAACACAGCTACATACATACCCGATTGTGCGCCGCCAAAAAAAGCGCCTTTGCGGAATTGTTCAAAAATGACATTTGGAGACAAAGGGCTTCTTCCTTTTAATTGGTTACCTAACCGTTGAACTAAATAATAAGTTCCACCCACAGCATCTACTGCTTCACCATATCCAACGATATCCTGGTTCGTAAAAATTTTTACAAATAAGCCACCGCCGGAGTAGGCACATTTAACATCGGTTATTTTTAAATCAGATGGCGGCGAAATTTTAGAAGTTTTCTCTATTGCCGTTTCGAGTCCTTGTCCATACGTTTTAAATAGCGGAACTAAAGGAGCCATTGCTGCAGCTATGGCTCCTTTAGTGATAAATGATCTTCTTGAATTTGACATAATGTTTTATTTAAAGTGATTAATTATTTGTGATTGTTGATTGCTAATTGCTCATTGCCTCCCGATAGCTATCGGGATGTTTTTACCAGGTTCTATCTTTCAAAAAGTTCTGTATAGTTTCTTTAGGAACCGGCAATTCATTAATGTGGTCATTGAGCCATTTAGAAAAATCTTTTTCGATTTCATCTGTCCACCGGGCATCGATTTGTCCGGCTGTATATTTTCCGTCCCTTAGTCGCTGGTGACCGAACATATCTCTTAATCGTACAATCTCTGAAGTAACGACAACTCTTTCTGCTAATTGGGGAGGAATAAAAACAACAACTCCCATTTTGCCTAATACTATATCACCCGGCATTACGGTTACAGTTCGTATGCGGGTAGGATGATTAATCCCTACAATCATAGTCGTAAGGTCTCTGCTCTGTCCCATCCCCGGATTGTGATAAGAAGGATCGTAACTGGTATAGAAAGAAGTAAAGCCGCCAATTTCCTTTAAACCTTCCAAATCTCTTATTGCGCCATCATAGACAATCCCATTTCCTGTTTTTGCATAAATGGCATTGCCTACATTATCACCAATAGTAGGACCATTTCTTTTTGCGCCAAATTGATCGGCTACATATACATCTCCTTTTTGCAACATCTCAACGGCCCAAACATTCTGCGCCCTTCTTCCTTCTTTTTTTCCCATTGAATCAATTGCCCCCCATACGTCGGGGCGTCCGGGCATGAACGTTGCCGTTACTGCACGGCCCACCAAAACACTATCCGGGTTGATTACCTGCCATTCTTCTGCAATCTGGTACCTGTAGCCTGCATTAGTCATGGTAGCCCAAGCCTCTTCCACGCTTACTGCTTTCATCCGTCTAATGATATCATCAGGAACTTTTGGACGGCCGTCAGGAAAGCGTTCGCCTTTCCATTGAGGTGTTAATGCAAGGAGTTCTTCTTTACTTATTTGCACATACTGTGCTTTGACCTGATGCAGGAATGCAATCATTGTAAAAAGAAATAGGAAGGGTTTCATCGTTGACATATATTTTTAGTTTGTTAAAATGAAAGAATTTAAGTTGCACTTACTTCGGTTTCTCTTCATTTTCAGAAGTTTTTTCTTTGGGCAGATGATTATGCCACCAACTCGCCAAACAAGACCCGTTAATGTTCATTACAGGTCCGAAGATGGCTGGCGCTAATCCTGTAGTAGCAATTTTTCCCATAGTCAAAGCAAGGCCCGAAGCAAGCCCTGCATTCTGCATTCCTACTTCAAGAGCAATGGTTCTGCAATCCTTTTCGTGAAATTTCAACAAACGGGCAGACCAATAGCCGAGGAAAAATCCTATAACATTGTGAAGGAATGTGGCTACTAATAATAAGGCCCCAACTTTTAAAAGATTATCTCTTCCTGCGGCAACCATTATTGCCAAAATGAGCGCAATGCCACCCATAGAAATCATTGGCATGATCTTATCAAGCCACATAAATCTTCCACGTATCATGTAATGAAAAGCAAGTCCCGCAACTAAAGGAAGGATCACAATCTTTGTTATGTCCCACACCATAGTCAACAAATCTATTTCAACAAACCTGCCTCCTAGCCACTTTAAAAGCAATGGCGTTAAGAAAGGTGCAAGTAAAGTTGAAATAGTTGTTACCGAAACAGAAAGTGCAAGATTAGCTCTTGCCAGGTATGACATAACATTCGATGCTAATCCACTTGGGCAACATCCAACCAAAATAATCCCTGCTGCGATTTCATTTGGGAAGTGGAACAAAGTAGCTATTGAAAGACCGACCAATGGCATGATGAGATAATGAAAACTAACTCCGACAATAATTCCTTTGGGCATTCTGGCAACGTTGATAAAATCTTTCAAGCTTAATTCCGTTCCCATTCCAAACATGATGATTTGCAGTAAAGGAATAATGAGCACAGATAGTTTAAAAGTTCCAATCGTTACGAAATACTGCGGATGATACATTGCAAAACTCACTACGCCGATGATCATTACTGTATAAGAAAGGCCCTTCAAAAATTGTTTTCCACGGAATGCAATAGCAAGTGCGAAGAAAAACGACATCAACAGCCAACCGCCCAAATCATACAGTTGCCTGATCGTTGCCAATATCCAGGCGATTAAAAGAATTAGTGAGATTAAATAAAAAAGATTGTAAAAGGATTTTCTCTTCATAGCAAGTTGAAAGGTTAATTATGGTTTCAATTTTCATGCTGTAAATCAGCAATAGCTTCAAATTCATCAAACAGCTTCACACCCAATCTCTCGAAAATGGCGTAGTGCTTCATATAAACATTGTGAAGTTGTTTGTTTGGTGTGAAGCTGTCAGGTAGTTTTACCGTTTCTGCAGCTTCGTCTAAATTTTTATACAACCCGATTTTTGTTGCACTCAATAAAAAAGATCCGAAAGCAACGCTATCTGAACCTGATCCCTGCTTGATGTGAACAGGTTTATTGAAAATATCCGCCATCATTTGTGTCCAGAAAGGATAAGATGCAAATGTTCCGTTTGCAGATAGACTTTTGATAGTTTGATGTTCTTCTAATGTTTTACCTATGCTGTAAATGGCATATAATATGCCTTCGATGGTGGCGCGGACAAAGTGTTGTTGCTCGTGGTTTATATTCAATCCAAAATACACTCCCCTTGCATCTGCATTCCATATAGGAGCTCTTTCACCTTGCAAATAAGGAAGAAAAATTAGTCCTGCAGAACCTGCGTGAACTTTGCCTGCATCATTAATGAGGTTATTGACGCAGTCTTCGAGGTCGAATGCTTTTTTAAAATCGCCAAATTGTTTTGCATACCATTCAAACACAGCGCCGGCATTGTTAGTCGGCCCACCGGAAACATAAAGACCCTCTGTGAGTAGGTAATTGAATATCCGTTGTTTTTCATCTTGTAAAATTTCTGTGCCAACCACTCTTACTGCTCCACTCTCTTCAAGAGTTACCGTTGCTTTTCCATCTCCCCAGACCCCTGCACCTAATGTAGCCATGCAACCATCACTTGAGCCAACGATCAGTTTTACTTTATCATGCAATCCCAATGAAGCCTGGTATTCCCTTTTTAATTTTTTTGGCGAGTAAAAAACAGAAACGACGTCTGCTAGTTTTTCTTTCGTGATACCTGTATATTTCAACGCATCTGCTTCCCACTTCAATGTGCGCGTGTTCAACATGCCTGTGGCAGAAGCAATACTGTAATCAACTATGTACTCGCCGGTGAGTTGTTGTATGATGTAGGTTTTTATAGCCAAAAACTTTTGTGTTGCAGTAAAACGATCTTTATCATTATTTTTTAACCATTTGATTTTGTTCAGTGGCGACATGGCATGTATCGGTGTGCCCGTTATTTTGTACAATGATTTTCCAAGAGAAGAATTTTTCAGGTCATGTGCTTCTTTCTTTGCGCGGTTGTCCGACCATGCGATTGCGTTGCCGAGTGGAACCCCGTTCTTACCAATCGGTAAAACACTATGCATAGCCGAACTGAAACAAAGGCAAATCACCTTGTGCTTTTTAGGATGAATTTTTTCATTTAAAAAATTCTTCAGTATATAAAGCATGGTGATGAATATCTGTTCAGGATCCTGCTCACTAAAATCCGGTTTTGCATGAAAGGTGGGATAGGAACCTTTCGCAGAACCAAGTATGATGCCTTTCAAATCAAAGGCTACTACTCTTATTGCGCCTGTTCCGATTTCAATTGTTATGATGCACTCCATTTTAAAAAGTTTATTCGTTTACTATTATATTTTTCTTTCGAAACTCACTTGGTGTGTAACCGGTAAGTTTTTTGAAAGTGGTGGCAAAATGTTGTGATGAATAAAAGCCGACATCCAATGCGATATCAGTTACATGTACTTCAGGATGTTTCAAAAGTTTGATTGCTTCAGCAATGCGGATATTGATCAGGTAGTTCAACGGCGTAAAGCCGGTATAACTCTTTGCTTTTTCTGAGAAAGCAGTAGTGCCTAATCCAACCAGTGCAGCCATTTCTTCGACGGTCCATTGGTGCGACAGATTTTCACGGAGCGTTTGTTCCAGTTTCATAAATGTTTGAGGAAAATCTCTTTGTGAATTATGCTGTCTTGTTAATTGTCTTGCTGATAAAATAAGCAATTCATCTATCAATTGATTGATGCGTCCAGTATGCCCGTTCTCCTGGTTGATAAACTCATTTTTCATGTTTTGAAATATGGTTCCTGCTTCTTTTAGTTTTGACAGAACAGGACAAATGTTTAACAACAGGATTCTTCCGATCGTTCTGCATTCACTATCAGTAAGACGACTCCATCTACCCATACATATTTTACCTGTTCGGTCTAACTGCTGTAGCTCAAGATGCACCCATGAGACAGTACCGATATCAAGCAAATCTTTTTCGCCGCCAAAACTTTGTCCTGGTAAAATAATTGCAAGATCATCGGGGTAAAGTATGTGATGTTCGCTATCTATGATCCAATCGAAGCGACCATCAATAACATAATAAAAGCGAAGAAATTCAGAAGTTGTTTTTTTAAAAGAATCAAATTGTATGTTGTTTATTTTTTTTAAAGCAAATTCAATGACATGAGGAAAGACATGAAGCTCTTTACATTCTTTTTTTAAAAAGTACTGGTTCATGCAATCGTTAGTTAGTGAATTTATAAAGCGATATTACAAATAAAACTTCATGGCCTTGTATAAAATCCTTCGCTGTGTTTTATTGAAAGTTTTGTTTCGACAAACCGGGCTTGCTTTATAAAACGTGCACACGATATTTATAAACTGTATAGCCGCTTTCGCCTGATAAATACTTTTCTAAAAACGTCTGATGCTTCCACTGCATTGAACAAATTCTTTTTTAAAGCATTTTTAAAATTCAAAATTCTATGAAAAGAAGACCGTTTATTTCCTGCCAGTGATCTGCTCGTTTCGATGCTCCTAATAATTTTGAAGAAACGATTTTTGCTCACACCCGTTTTTTAAAGGAGTTTAATTGTTACACGAAACAGCTAAGAAATTTATTTATAAATTCATAAGCAGGCAAGAATGGTGTATAATATCTTTCACCGTTTATTATTGGAAGTTTTTCTTTTAAAAAGTCAGCTACTTTGTACAATTGTGTAAATGAAATTTATTCTTTACTAAAGGTTATTAACTAACAAATCAATTGCTATTATGGGAAAAAAACTCATGCAGATTACTGCACCGCTCAACAGATTCTTCTTTTTAATTTCTTTTCTCTTTTTGTCTGCCGCAGCCTTTTCACAAACTGTTACGGGCGTCGTTACTGATGCTGATGGAAAACCGATGGCCAAGGTAACAGTGTTGGTAAAAGGCACTAACCACACTGCGTTAACTGATAATGCGGGAAAATTTAGTGTTACTGCATCAGGGGATGATGTCCTGGTGATCAGTTATGTAGGTTCTCTCACACAAGAGGTGCCACTACGGGGACGGACATCGGTAACTGTCTCAATGGCGGTGGATACCCGCAACATGCAGGAAATAGTGGTGACTGCTTTGGGTATCAAGCGCCAGGAAAAAAGCCTGGGTTACTCAACCACGACTGTTAACCCGAATGAACTTGTAACAAACAGAACCACAAACGTCGGTGAATCCCTTGAAGGAAGAGTGGCTGGCCTCAATATTACGCCTCCGGCCGCAGGAGCAGGTGGTAGTAATCAGATACGCTTGCGCGGACAGGTTGGTTTTGCAGGAGCTGATAATTCACCCCTTTTAGTAATTAATGGCCTTCCGATGGATCAGGGAGCCAGGAATGCAGAAGGCAATGGCCAGCAACGGGATCGTGGCGATAATCTGGCGAACATTAATCCCGATGATATCGAAAGCATGACCGTGTTAAAAGGAGCTACTGCTGCGGCGCTTTATGGTTCAAGGGCTGCCCGTGGTGCGATAATTATTACCACCAAATCAGGTCAAAGAAATCAGGGTATCGGAGTTGATTTTACTTCGAGCTATACCACTTCAAAAGCGTTGGATTATATGGACGAAATCCGTCAAACTGAATACGGCCAGGGACAGGGAGGTGTTAAGAATACAACAGCTGGCCAGGCGCAGGGTAATGGCCAGTTT
>JAHEZA010000663.1 GCA_023251335.1 Chitinophagaceae bacterium
TTAAAGGTAGTTGGCTTTATTGACGACGACCCCAGAAAGAAGGGAATGCTTATCGACGGAATTCCCATACTGGGTGATCGATATACGCTGAATAATATTATTGAAGAAAATGATATAGACCTGCTTATTACTGCTATTACCCACGAAAAACATCCTGACTTAATTAAGTCCCTGATTCATTGTTCATGGGATGGGATAGATGTCGTTGACATGCCGGCAATTTACGAACAACTCACAGGTAAAATCCCTTTTAAACACATTAATGATATGTGGATGTTGCATACTGTTATTAGTAAGCCTAAGTTCTATGGTAAACTGCTCAAACCAATTATTGAATCCTTTATTTCATGTATACTATTTGTGCTGCTCATGCCGGTTATGGGAATAATAGCCGTCCTCATAAAATTCACTTCAAAAGGCAGTGTTTTTTATACACAGGAACGTGTTGGTAAAGATGGTAAAAAATTTACGATCATAAAATTTCGTACCATGGTCGAGGATGCCGAATCAGGTACCGGTGCGGTTTATACCACGGATAATGACCCCAGGGTTACTCAGATTGGAAGATTTTTGAGAAAATGGAGATTAGATGAAATTCCACAACTGTTAAATATAATCAGGGGGAATATGAGTTTGATTGGACCGCGGCCGGAAAGGTACATCTTTATTAAGGAATTTGAGGAAAAAATACCCTTTTATTCACAGAGGCTTGCGGTGAGACCTGGCTTAACTGGCTGGGCGCAGGTAAAATATCCTTACGCATCCACATGGGAACAAACAGAAGAAAAATTACAGTATGACCTCTATTACATTAAAAATATGTCTTTTATCCTGGACCTGGTGATATTGCTGAAAACTATAAAGGTTGTTATATTTGGCAGTGGAAAATAATACGGAGGTGTTCAGTTTTGTTTTGAAATTTAAGTTTAGGAATATCCATCAGGTAGCCGCATCTCTTCAGGGTGCGTTCATGTGGTTTGTACAAATCTCAGGTTTATTACAAGATCCGCGCAGGCTAAAGCCATGCGGCTACACGATACTGTTGCCCGAAAGCAACCTAATTTAATTGCAGACTGAAAATCTATTAAACTGGGTTGCGGCATCTATAACATTTTTCTTAACAACGTGCGCCTTTCGTATTCGGCGGCCTTTTCTCTGTTCATGAGTTCTTTTGTTTTATGCGGATTTTTAATCCCTTTTAATACGTAGCTGGCGTGGCTGTTGTTTATTATCAGATTGCCGATCTTAAATCGTTTTTGCATTGACCCCTGTGTTATTAAAATATTGTTGATATCCCGATAGCTTATTTCCTTAAATTTTATTGAAAAGGGGCCTTTCCTGACCAAAATTCCCTGTTGAGTCACTACACATCTTGTTGTATACACAGAAAGTATTGTGTAGACGGTAAGAAGTCCGCTAATCGATACGATGCTTAGCCCGGTAATAGTATGTACATCAAATGCCTTAAAAGCTAAAAAGATAGAAAATGCAAAAACAATAAATCGCAACCAGTGCTGTCGTAAGGTAGGTCTGATGGATTGAATAATTTTGGGTTCTGTGTTCTTATTAATAATTGTTCCCTCGCTCACCGTATTTACCATAAAATGGCAGCGTTTGACATTAAACCATCTATTGAAATTGAATTATAGGTAAGGCAGTTGTGTATGTCAAGGCAAATGCTTACCGGGCAACATCACTCATAACAGATGGAAATACTATTTTTACTAATTACCGTAAAGTGGGCAATTCGGTTTTATGTAGTGAAAGATCCAGCTCCCAAAGTAGGCAAAACATAGGAGTGTTATCCAGAAAGACTTGAGAAACTCTGTATACCTCTTATTTTTTGTATAATATTCAAGTCCTGTTGTCACCAGGGTAATCAGCGCCGGATTCATAAGGATATCATTGGTGCCTGGAGGACTATTATACCCAACAAGATTAATGAGTATACCAATAACCGCGCTAATAAACAAAGAAAGATACAGATTTTCTTTAACAATGAAGATGCTAAGAATAATTAATGTATGCGATACT
>JAHEZA010000179.1 GCA_023251335.1 Chitinophagaceae bacterium
ATAGCAAACCAACAAATTCTAAGAATTTTTGTTTTAAGCTAACGAGTATGATTAGGTGAAAAGGAAAGGTTGATTTTTAAGCATAAGGTTTCGTGGTGTGCGCTCTTCAAACCATTCTTTTTAAAATCTTTATTGCCTATTTCTTAATCCATTCGTTATTCTTTCTATCCATATCAGGCAATACTTTTTCCGGATCAAGGATCACTTTGTCAATTTGAGTGGTAGATGGATATTTAAACGTCCAGGTGCCACTCCGTTGCCATATTTCAACGGGTAGTTGTATCGTATGTTCGTCACCGTTAGTCTGAATGACTTTTATGATTACGGGTGCAATCATTTTCCCTTTATTCTCAATTGTGATTACAGCTCCCTTGCCGGGATTATTATCTTCATAATTTACTGTAGTGATTGCCTGGTCTAATTTCCAGGTTGTGAAAAACCATTCTTTCCAGAACCAGTTCAGATCTTCGCCGGTATAGTTGTTGATTGCATTAAAAAAGTCGTAAGGCGTAGGATGCTTAAAGGCCCATGCTTCCGTGTATTTTCTGAAGGCATAATCAAATCTTTCTTTACCTACAATTGTATTGCGAAGCATCAGCAGGCCATACGCTGTTTTACCATAATACTGGTAATGTTGCTTTTCATCCATTGCGTCCGAAACAGCCATCAATGGGTCTTTGTGATTCATAAAATCTTCATAATCCATGGATGCAAAGAAGTTGGTATTTAAAATAGCAGGATCGTTCTTGTATTCACCGGCGTTAAAAAGATCTGTTGCTATGTAATTGATATAAGTGTTCAATCCTTCATCCTGCCACATGTATTTTCTTTCATTGCTCCCTACAATCATGGGGTACCAATTGTGCCCAATTTCGTGCGCCACCAAAAACCATAACCGGGCGTTTTTTAAAGTGTATGCATTAAATATGATACCCGGGTACTCCATGCCCGAAGTAATGCCGGCGCTGCTTACTGCATTATTCCACGGATATTCATAAAAGTTTTTGGAATAAATTTCGATGCTCGCTTTTAAATATCCGGTAGAGCGAGACCACGCCGAATCGCCATCACTTTCCACAGGATAGCACGACATGGCCATCGCTTTGCGCCCAGATGGCAAATTAATTCTTGCCGCATCCCAGATCATTCCTTTTCCGGCCACAAAAGCTACGTCTCTTGTATTCTTCATCTTGAAATGCCAGGTAAGGTTCCCCTTGGAAGCAGGCCGGGTAGAAGGCTTCATCGCTTCGTCAGCGCTGATGATGGTTACTGTTTTATCACTGGCAGCGGCTTTCGCCAATCTTTTTATTGTTTCTGAAGTCAGCACTTCTTTTGCATTTTTTAAGTCACCCGAACCATACACGATCATTTCCGCAGGAGCGGTAATGTAATAATCATAATTGCCATAATCACAATAGAATTCGCCGCCACCTAAATAGGGAAGCGTGTTCCAGCCTTGCACATCATCATACACACACATACGCGGGTACCATTGTGCTATTTGATAAATGACGCCATTTTTTGTGTATTGCCTTCCAAAGCGGCCCGCACCATCCATGGGAATATTAAAGCGGAAACTCATTTTTACGGAAATACTGTCTCCTTTAGAGCGAATGGGTGTATTCAACCTGATCTGCATCCTGGTGTCGGTTATCACGGGCTGGATGCTATAAGTTTTTCCGCGCTGCTTTACTGAAATATTTTTGATTTGATAGCCACCATTTTTTTTATCTAACACGCCAAAGTAATCGCCGGGATAAGTAGTAGTAGCTACGCCCCGCGAAAAGGATTTGAATATGTTCTGATCCAATTGAAGCCATAAACACTCCAGTTTATTTGGGCTGTTGTTTTTGTAGGTGATTATTACATCACCAATGACCGAAGTATCTTTTTCGCTAAGCGTGGCATGTATCACATAACTGGCGCTGTTTTGCCAATATGCCGGGCCGGGTGTACCATTTCCGGCACGTAATAAATTGCCAGCGGGCGGAGCGAAATGCTCAGTAAAAAAATCATGTGGATTGTAGGCTGCATCGTTAACGTTGCTTTGAGCGTAAACAATGAAAGAGCAAATAACCAGCGGCAATAATAACAGCATTTTTTTCATGAAATATTTTTTGATAAAAATATAGATTTAAAAATAGAAATCATCTATAATCCACCGCACCAGGAAACATCAGAGGTTTTAAGAAAGAAGAAAATGATTCATGGCAACGGAAGCCGAAAGAAAATTTGTGCAGATATTTGCCTTGGAAAAAACAGAAAAATGACAAGCCTTACCAGAACCGATTCAAACAATAAGGAGTTCCAAAAACTGGTAGGGGAACTGGATCTTGATTTGAAGACAAGAGATGGGGAAGAACATTCCTTTTATGCACAATTCAATAAAGTTGACTCGATAAAATATACTGTGGTTGCCTATGAGGAAGATCAACCCGTTGGTTGCGGCGCCATAAAAGAATATTCTGATAAGATTATGGAAATTAAACGAATGTATGTTCGGTTAGACAAACGTGGAAAGGGAATAGCTTCGATGATATTGCAGGAATTAGAAAAATGGAGTAAAGAATTGGGTATGGAGAAATGTATGTTGGAAACAGGGAAAAAGCAAACAGAAGCAATCCGCCTTTATGAGAAAAACAATTATCATATCATACCGAATTTTGGACAATATGAGAATGTTGAAAACAGTGTTTGTTTTGAAAAAGAATTGAAGGGATTCGTTCCGTGATTTATGCTTTGACTAACCATTGCAAACAAGAATCTATTGAATTTGTTTGTTTACTGCTTGCCTTTGTTATCATGACACGGCATTTGCATGTTATCTGGAAAGTCAATGAGCAAAACGTGGGCTGGAGTAATATTCTTCAAAAAGGCATACTTGTGCCAATCACTGGCTACAAGTTTATTTTACCAGTAAAAAAATAAATTCCTTCAATTCCTATTTTTGGGCAGACGGCAGTCTGATCATTGAAATAAAATATCATCAATATTAACTCGTCGATTACAATCGCTGGCAAAAAAACAAAACGTGCCAAATGCTATGGGTCGCCAACAAACGACAGTTGTTAACTACAAAGGGTTCCTTGTTGGTATATATTTTTTTAAAATCCGGTTAAAAAAATTATTTATTCAGTCTATAGTGATAACGGGTATAAGGAATGTAGAATCCTAATTGTTTGAAACCGTCATACGCTGCCTTATGCTTTTCTTTACCAGGCAATTCAATATCGGCAACAAATAAGAGTGCTCCTTCTTTTAATTCATCCTGTATGGCTTTTCTCCAAATTGTAAAGTCAGGTGCATAATTGGAGGTCATTACGCCAGGTACAGGTGCATCTACACCGGAAAATACGGTTTTTTCTTTAGTCATAAAGAAAGAGCGGCAGGCGATTACTTTGTTATTACGCAGGGCGATATAATGTTTCCAGCCTTTGCGCAAGGCAAAGCTGCGCGGCCATTCATAAAAATCAAAACCATAGGTAGTCATTAAAAATTTTACCCAGCTTTCTTTTGACGTTGAATCAACCAACCGCACTTCAATTGAATCGACTGTGTGCTCATTATTGTTCAGCATCATACCATTTCTTACAATTCTTTCCCATGATCCGGCAAGATAAAATCCATTTTGCTTTAAGAGGGAATCAGCATCAATGGGGTTCATGGGCGATGAATAATGAATTATGTATTTTTCATGATGGGTATAAAATGATTTTATTTCATCAATTACAATTTGTGTAAGAGGCTGTTCAAGGCCCAGCCCAATAACCCGATTAAAGAGAGGAATGGGTTCCTTTTCAAAATTGATTGCCATGCCGCCTCCAATATCCTGGTGCTTTAATCCTTCCGCCATTTGGAATATGTCGGGTGCAGCATCAATCAAATCACGCCATGCAGCTATTTCTGTTTGTTCAATTAAAAAAGAATTATCCATCGCGTTAGTAATCATATTTTTTTGTTGCCCGTAAATGTTATTACCAAATAGTATGGCGGCACAGAAGACTGTCAGCCGGATGCGCGGTATCTTGTTCATAAAACAAATATTTAAATTCGAAACAATTAGTTGTTTTCCTTATCCGGTTTTCGCTGAAATGTAGCAGAAATTGTTTCTATTTCTTTGCCATCCAGCATGGCAGTTATATTCAGTTTCATTTCATCCCGGCTTATCAATTCCATAGCAACAGTTTCCTGGAATTCTTTATCATCCTGCATTTCTTTATAAACCATTAAAAAATGCCTGGCATCTGAAAACGCGCCAATATGCTCATGAGCAGTTCCCATATTATCTACGGAGAACCAATGAACTTTGCCGTCGAAAGGATTTACACCAACCAGGTTAGTTCCATTTAATTTTCCCAGGCCTGGGATGGTTGCCCATTCATTCATCAGGAGCCCGTTATTATCCGCTGTGGTTTTAAAATTAGCATAATAAGGAATTGTATTTTCCTTATCACCCATTTTAATGATAGCGGTTTTGGCTTCCCAAAAACCTTTGAGCTGCAAAAGCATTTTCAGCTGACTGGCTGGTGCATCTTGAGAAGTTTGAGCTGTTGCCGGAATTGCAGCAAGCAGCATTGCGACAAAAAGACTGCTTTGAATTTTCTTGTTCATAACTATATTTAAATAAAGGAGGAAGAGAAGGCTCAAAAAGTTCGATTTGGCAAAAAAATTAATGAGAGTTATGAAGGTTGAGCCTGCTTATTTTGTGTTTGTTGCGATAAAGTACAAATATGCCACTCTCCGGACAACGGGTTGGGTATTCTTTTGAGTTGATATTTTTAACTTCCACTATTGAAATACTTCCGCTGGTCATTACTGCTATGTTTCCAAAACTGTTTCCATAAAAAAGATCTTCGTCGATTTCCCTTTCAATCAACTTACGGCCATAGGCTGTTTTACCACTGCTGAAGATCAAATGGAGGTTTTTATCAAGATGCTGCGTAAATTTTTCACGGCTATGTAATGAATAGTGAACTGTTCCAAAATAATTGCTGTAAAAATGATTCCACTCTTCGGCCTCCCGAAATGATTCTTGATTATCTGTGTTATGCCTGGTCCAGATTTCAATCATTTTTTTCCTGGATTCATTTAAGCGGCTGCGAATTGTGCCCACCGGTACGCATAGTATTTGCGCCATTTGTTCGTATGATTTCCATCCAGAGAAATAGCGAAGCAATACAACGCTTCTTAATGTTTCGGGAGTAAGTGCGAGCACTTCATACAACCTGGCTTGTTGTGCATATACATCCATTTTTTGATTTATTTCATCTTCCCAATATTGGTCAGGATCAATTTTGAAATTATCATTATTTTCTACTGTAACATCAGGCTTTAAGTAGCGATAGCAGCATCGCACAAGTATTGTCTTTAACCAGGCAGGGAACGAATTGTCGTCCTTTAGCTGATGCAATTTTAGGTAAGCTTGTATAAAAGTGTCCTGCACAGCATCTTTTGCCTCCGGAGAGTTACCGCAAAGGCGCAAAGCCACTGCATATAGCCAAGGGTAATGCTGCTTGTATAAAATATTCCAGGCAGATGTATTCCCCGATTGTGCTGCTTTTATCAATTCCTGCATAAAAACATAGACGATTTATTATAAGCGCTGATGTGAAATTAAAACTTATTTTAAAATATTCCACTTCATTTGTTCCGCGGCTCGTGGAGAAAATCCATGTGAGAAATTAATGGCTGGCGTGGACATTAATCAAAGATTTTCAACTAAAATTAGAATAAAAACTATCGTCTATAAAGTTTAACTGTGATGTAGAATTGATTGTTTTACTGTTTGTTTTTTTTCAATGAAGATTTTACAGATACAGGCACAAGCATGCCTAATGCACAAATATATTTGCCACGAAGCTCACGCCGAAAGGGGCCCGGCGTTGAATTTGTTATCGGAAAATCGCCAGGAA
>JAHEZA010000664.1 GCA_023251335.1 Chitinophagaceae bacterium
TTTATCTTTACCACTAATTTTCCTCCTTCTTTAACACCGGCGGGAACGCCCGTAAATTTCAAAGGAATGTTCACTGTCACTTTTTTCTCGGGAACTAATTCCAGGAAATCTACGTGAATAAGCTGGTCGGTTACCTTGTCAAATTGAAGATCCTTCAAAACGCACTTGTAAGACTCGCTTCCGACCTTAACTTCAGTCAGCATAAAATCCGGCGTGTAAATAACGTTCTTAAATGCCGATGCCGGAGCAGAAAAATTAATCTCTTTTGCACCTCCGTAAATTACAGCTGGCACTTTTTCCTCAGAGCGAAGCTGGCGGGTGGCTGTTTTGCCATATTCGGTCCTGATTTGTCCTTCGATTGTAATTGTTTTCATTATAATTTTTTTATTTTTTTGAGGCGCAAAGGTAAATTAAATTCCTGAAGTTTATCGTTTGATTTTACAGAAATCTATCCCTGAATCAGAAAGATAAAAAAAGGATTATTTGTTCGTTTACTATGAAAGTCCCCTGGCGGAAGTTCACGGGTTGTCTATCCTTTTAACTAATAACCCATAACTTCTTTATCCTATCCCGCTAAATTTTTCTTATACATCTTGCTTCTGATAAAGAGGCTGTTGATACTCTTATTTTCAAAAGCATTTCGAATAGCAATAGCAAAAAGGTCTGCTACAGAAACTACTTTTATTTTGTCGGACTTGTTTTTAATAGGAATCGTATCGCACACCACTAATTCCTCCAAAACACTATTATCTATTGTTTCATAAGCATTGTTACTCAACACAGGGTGAGTGCAAAAAGCCCTTACACTCCTGGCCCCTTTTTCCAGAAGCAATCCCGCACTTTTACAAAGCGTCCCTCCCGTATCGCAGATATCGTCTATTAGTACAATATCCCTGCCAGTGACTTCTCCTATAACCACCATACTCGCAATTTCGTTTGCTCTTCTTCGGTGCTTATCACATATAACCATATCTACCTCAAAATAGCTAGCTATTTCTCTTATTCTGTTCGCACTTCCTACATCAGGTGCAGCAAAAGTGAGATTTTCAAGATTAAGATCTTCAATATAAGGGATATAAATAGCCGAAGCATCCAAATGATCCACGGGAATATCAAAATAGCCTTGTATTTGAGGAGCGTGCAAATCCATCGTAATAATTCTGTCGGCTCCGGCAGCCACAAGCATGTTGGCCACTAATTTAGATCCGATAGCCACGCGGGGCTTATCTTTCCTGTCTTGCCGGGCATAGCCATAGTAGGGGATTACGGCAATCACTTTATACGCCGATGCCCGTTTCGCAGCATCTATCATCAGCAATAATTCCATTAAATTATCCGTCGGTGAAAACGTACTTTGGATTAAAAAAACAAATTGACCGCGGATACTTTCCAGGTATTCTACTCCAATTTCCCCATCGCTGAATTTTTGAATATTAATTTTTCCGAGTGGCTCTCCAAATCTTAATGCAATCTGTTTTGCAAGATATTGGGAACCCGTTCCTGAAAAGATTTTTACGTTAGGATGCATATAACAATGTTTGGAATAATTAAGAAAGAAATTAATTAGCTCCACGAAATTATAATTAATATTTTTGGAAATAAACTCATTCGCATGGAAAGTACTAACAAAACATCCACGTCAATAAAAAACTGGGCAATAGACGACCGACCGCGCGAAAAATTGTTGACTAAAGGAAAAGAAAGCCTGAGTGATTCGGAACTTCTTGCAATTCTGATTAATTCGGGTAGTGGAAAAGAAAGCGCTGTAGATGTAGCAAAAAAGGTATTGCGGCTGGGCGATGACAACCTTGATGAATTGGGAAAACTTACCATAAAAGAAATGATGTCAGTAAAAGGAATCGGAGTAGCGAGGGCTGTAACATTGATTGCTGCACTGGAATTGGGAAGGCGAAGAAGCGGAAGCAATTTTCACAATAAGAAAAAGTTGCAATCAAGCAGAGAACTTGCGGATTTCCTAAAAGCATCACTTAAAGATTATCCTTACGAAGTTTTCGCAGTCATA
>JAHEZA010000665.1 GCA_023251335.1 Chitinophagaceae bacterium
GAAAATTATACAGCAAACAAACAAATTCCACATATTTTAAATCACCACATTTTGAAAACCACCTGGTTTATGATTTTCTAAAAAGCCATTTTCCCATTTCTTTAAAAGTGACTTTTTTGCCATAAAGCAAAATGCCCGTTCTGTAAATTTTTGCGGCGAGCATAGTGGTAAGAATGAAACCTGCAACCAGCGACAACATAGAAACAATGATTTGCCAGCCGGGTACATTTCCTGATGGAATACGGCCCATCATTACGATTGGGGATGAAAAAGGAATAATACTTCCCCAAACGGCAATGGGCGAATCGGGTTTGCCGACAGCCGTTGTCATGATTACAAACGAAAGAATAATAGGCATCGTAATCGGAAGCATTAAAGATTGTGCTTCCTGCGGATCTTCATTAACTACACTACCAACTGCTGCAAATAAAGAAGCATAAAAAAGGTAACCTGCCAGAAAATAAAAAAGAAAACAAGGGATTATAAGCGCCCAGTTTGCAGATAAAAATGTGCTTTTAGCATGTAAAAAATTTATTGCCGCAGAATTGTTAGCAGCAGCCCCCATAGAGGAATTCATAGCCTGCGCATGTTGTAAAGTCTCTGGAGAAAAGAACGAGGTAGAGATAGCTGATAAAAGAACAATAAGTACCAGCCAGATTAATAATTGCGTGAGACCAACTGCAGCGATTCCAATAATTTTTCCTACCATTAATTGAAACGGTTTTACTGAACTGATGATCACTTCTGCAATCCGGTTCATTTTTTCTTCCATCACCCCGCGCATTACGGCAGCGCCATAGATAAACAGTGTGATATAAATTAAGAACCCACTTCCGTATCCAATTCCATAAGACAATGCTGAATTTGATTTTTCAGTTTTTTTACCTTGTTTGACTACCGTGCGAAAATGGTACATGCCATTTTCATTCAGCTTATTAATGGAGTCAAGAATTTTTTTATCAATATTATTTTTTAAAAATGCCTGGTTTCGTATTGCATCATCAATCTGGTCTTTGATTTTGTCTTCAGCATCCATCCCCAACTGTTTGGTGGAAATTAAGGAAATCGAATCGTTGGAGGAACTATAGTCGTTGGGAATTTTTAGAAAAGCTGAATATCCTTTTTCTTTAAAATTATCAGGCGTTACATCATCCGGAAATTCGTAAGTAATTAGTTTATCATTCTGGAAACTATTTTTAAAAATGCCATTGCTATCCGATACAGCCACTTTTTGACTCTCAGTACTGGAAGCGGCAAAATAGGCCGAGGCGAAAATAAATCCTATAAAAAAAAGTGGTAGCAGAATAGTGGAGAGAATGAAAGACCTGTTTCTTACTCTCGTTAGATATTCTCTTTTAATTACCAGCCATATTTTATTCATGAAGAATTGATTGATTTGTTAAGTCATTAATTGGTTGCGTAAGGCTCAATGCTGAATGCTGAAAGCTTCTTGCTGCTTCCCTGCTACCTTTATAAATATATCATTTAGTGAAGGAAGTATTTCGTTAAAGGAAACAATATCTGCCTTTTGATTCAAAATTTCCTGTAAAACCTCTGCAGGCTTGTGATCGGCCTTTATTTTTACAATCGCGTGTTTGTCTTTTGTATTAATGATTTCAAAAGCATTGAAACCGTTGCTGCGGATTGATTCAGGCAGCGTATCGAACCCTACCCTAAAAATATGTTCTTTAAAATCATCCTTCACTTGTGCAACACTTCCGTCTAATATTTTTTTACCATTATCAACCAGGACGATATTGTTACAAATCTCTTCTACCTGTTCCATCCGGTGCGTACTGAAAATAATTGTAGTTCCTTTCTGCGCCAATTTAAAAATTTCATCTTTTATCAGGTTGCTGTTGACAGGGTCCAGCCCGCTGAAAGGCTCATCCAGGATCAATAATTTTGGATCGTGAAGAACGGTAATTACAAATTGTAATTTTTGCCCCATCCCTTTGCTCAAATCATTTACCTTTTTATTCCACCAGCTTTCCATTTCAAATTTCACAAACCATTCCTTT
>JAHEZA010000666.1 GCA_023251335.1 Chitinophagaceae bacterium
AATACGGTTTTCATTGTCCTAAATTTTAATTTCAATTATTTGTTGGTTTACTATTAAATACAGCCGCGAATTCCTTGGCAAAATCCGACAGCTTTACTTTTCCCAAGGTTGGTTTATTGCGATAATAATCTTCTAATAATTTACCGTTATGTACGTTTGCATTCATCTCGACCAGGCCTTCGGCAATAGCTGGATTCAATCCTGCAGTTTTTAAACCATCAAGCATTTGTTCGTCAGAAATAATATGCCACTTCAAATCAGGCATTCCGATAGCTGTACCCAAAATGATTGCAATTTCATTGCAGGAAAGTTCTTCGCTGGCCACATACCGTATTTTTCTTCCATCAAATGTTCCGGTGATTTCTTCGGCAACCGCTGTTGCTATATCTACCGGCGAAACCCAGGGACCCTTATCGTCTTCACCATAATTGGCCGCAATAATTCCCTGTGTTTTTATCGAAGGAAGAAAGCCATATAAATTGTAGTAAAAAGCCGTGGGGCGCATGGTCGTAATCGCTACGTCTGCAGGCAATTCTTTCAGAATATTTTCTACATGATGATGTGAAATAAGCTGGCCATTGTCTTTATCCATATTGCCGCCTATACTGCTAAGATGCACCACACGCTTTACGCCCGAATGTAAAATAGCCTGTGCATAATTATTTCCGATTTTGTTGTAATGTGCCACTATATCAAAATCCTGGTCAAGATAGTTACCCGGTGGAATCATACAATACACCACATCCGCACCGGTAAAGACGGATGTAAGAAATGCTACATCTTCCAGTGCTCCAATGGCTGCCGAAGCGCCCAATGTTTCAATGTCTTTTTTTCTTTCAGGATTACTGCTGATAACCGTCACCGAATGTCCTTTTTGTACTAACTCTTGCGTCAGTGGTTTGCTGATGTGTCCTAATGAGCCTGTTACTATAATTTTCATTTTATTAAATTTTATTGTTGATTATAAACATCCGCGAATTCTTTTGCAAAATCTGTCAGTTTCACTTTTCCTAAAGCTGGTTTATGTTTGTGATAATCTTCATACAAAACATCGTTGCGCCTGCCTGCATTCATTGCCACCAAACCTTTGGCAATCTCCGTATTCATTCCCGCCGCTAACATTCCCTGCAGTATTTGTTCGTCAGGAATTTCCTGCCATTTCAAATCCGGCTTGCCGATAGCTTCGCCTAAAATTTTTGCTGCTTCATTTGGTGAAATCTCATCACTTGCTATATAACGGATATGCCTACCCGGAAAAGGTTTTTCCATTTCTTCAGCAATCACTGTAGCAATATCCAATGGCGAAACCCACGGTTCTTTTTTATTCCCGCCATAATTTTGAATGATGGCGTCTTGTTTTTTTATGGTAGGAATAAAGGCAAGCATGTTGTAATAAAAACCTACCGGGCGCATGAATTTGATGGAAACATCTTCGGGCAATTCTTTCAAAGTATTTTCTACATTATAATGGAATGCCAGCATGCCGTTTCCTTTATCAGTGTGTGCGCCAACGCTGCTGAGATGTATTACACGGTTCACGCCTGATTGTTCAACAGCCTGTTTATAATTATTGGCTACCTTATTAATAGCTTCCAGGTAATTAAAATTTTGATCAAAGAACCTATGCGCGCCAAATGCTTCCATCAGGTAGACAATGTCAGCACCGGTAAAAGTTTTTGTAAGGAAATCTACGTCTTCCATAGTGCCGATGGCGGCTGTTGCGCCTAAAGATTCGATTTCTTTTTGCCGTTCTTCTTTGCTGCTGATAACGGTAACCGAATGGCCCTTTTCAATTAAGATTTTTGTGAGAGGTTTGCTGATGTGCCCTAAAGAGCCTGTGAGTACGATGTTCATATTATGTGTTTTTGTTAATGCAAAAGTCTGCACATACAAAAGGGCGGATGTAACCAAATCTATGTTTGTTGTATCCAAAAATGTAAATTGAATCCAATCATTTATTGTATATATCAGGAAGCAAACTGTTAATGTAATGCGTCAATGTTTTTTTACTTTTGCATCA
>JAHEZA010000180.1 GCA_023251335.1 Chitinophagaceae bacterium
AACAAACTCTTTGCCCACGCAGACATTATTGTCCGTAGCCTGCAGCCGGTAAGTACCCTGTTTGTAATAAAATTAAATAGCCTGGAGAAAGATAAATGCATGGGTCTGAACGGTCATTCGGTCAGGAATAAGTTAGTTATTTTCACTAGTGCGCCCTCATTCCTTTCAATCTTTAATATCCTGGCGCTTTTTGCTTATACAAATAATTTGTGAAAATGGTTGAAGGGCTCCATTTTTGAATAGTACAAAGATGAAAAACCCGCCAGTAATTCCCGGGAAAATATTTTTTTATTTTTAATATTCCTCCTAAATTTGTCTTGCATATTTACTGCTCAGAATTAAATGATTTTTGCGGCTGACAAATTAATACTGCATTTTTTCTCATAACAGACCGGATATATCGTAACATACGACTGAGCCGTATCATTGAAAAAGATAGTTTTAAAACGATTTTTTTCGCGCTACCAATGTTTACACAGAATTAAAATCCTTTCTCCTGTTTTTCGCCAGAAATACTAATCTGCCAGGACGTAGTAGTCTATTGTAATTAAACGCCCGTTAATCCGCCTCCCTGGAAATCAACTGTATTTTATAACCAACTTACCACGGAATCGCTGGAACATACAATCACTTTTTTCATTTAAAAATTAAATTTTATGCAATTAAACAATTCCAAACCAACAACAGACCGTCGTGGCTTTTTAGGAACATTAGCCCTGGGCGCCGGTGCAGTCAGCATCGCATCATTATCTGTGCCATTGCAGGTAGTAGCTGCATCCGAAAAATTTTCTTTTCCTGCTGATGAAGACCCGGACGCCTGGTTTAATAAAATAACCGGAAAGCACCGGATCGTGTTCGATGTTACCGCGCCACATGAAATTTTTCCCTTTGCGTGGCCACGGGTTTTTATGATAACGAATACAATGACAGGCACACCCGAAAAAAGTTGCAATGAAGTTATCATCCTGAGGCATGAAGCCATCCCTTATGCCCTTGAAGACCGCCTGTGGGCAAAATACAAAATGGGAGAAATGTTTAAAATAACCGATCCCGCTACTAAAGAACCTTCGGTGCGTAATATGTTTTGGAAACCAAAACCAGGTGATTTTTCAGTTCCGGGAATTGGAAATGTGCAGATAGGAATTAATGAATTGCAGGAAAGCGGCGCCATGTTTTGTGTATGTAATATGGCGATCACCGTTTTTAGCGCCGCAATTGCACAAGCCTCAAATGCAGATGCAGGCGAGGTTAAAAACGATTTCCTTTCCGGTGTATTGCCCGGTGTACAGGTAGTGCCTTCGGGTGTTTGGGCGGTGGGCCGTGCACAGGAACATGGATGTGCTTATTGTTTTGTGGCATAAAAAATAAACGCAAAACCGATGCGTAAAAATATTTTTATCAGCCTGGCAACGGCGCTCTTCCTGGTTATTCCCCTGACTTTGAAAAATTATTTTTTTCACGACAAGAAAAGCGATCAAAATAATCCGGACTCTTCAGTTATCGCTTTAAGTAAAGAATGGAAGGCGCCGGATACCAGCCAGCTTGGCCATACTCAGCAAGACGATTTGATTCGATATGGGAGGGTTTTGATATTAAACACCGCTGATTTTTTTGGGCCCCGGGGCTCAATAATGCCTATTTCCAATGGCATGAACTGTGGAAATTGTCATATTGATGCAGGTACCAGGCTTTGGGGTAATAATTTTTCAATGGTTGCCTCCACTTATCCTCTCTACAGAAACAGAAGCGGCAAAATTGAAACTGTGGAAATGCGTATCGACGATTGCTTTGAAAGAAGCCTGAATGGAAAGAAGCTTCCTGATTCGGTAAGAGAAATGAAGGCAATGATTGCGTATATTAATTGGTTGGGTAAGGATGTAGATAAAGGAGTGAAAACAAAAGGATCAGGCATAGAAAAACTCCCGTTTTTAAACAGGGCGGCAGATCCTGTCAAAGGAAAAATAGTGTATGTTACCATTTGCAAAAAATGCCACGGGAGTAATGGCGGAGGCAAATTAAAAGATAACGGCAAAGAATATTTTTACCCGCCCTTATGGGGAAGAAATAGTTATAATGTGGGCGCCGGAATGTACCAGCTTTCAAAATTTGCCGGGTACATAAAAAATAATATGCCATTTGGAACCACTTTTACAAACCCGCAACTCACTGTTGAGCAGGCCTGGGACGTAGCAGCATTTGTAAATTCAAAACCACGGCCATCCACAAATCTAAGCATGGATTGGCCTGATATATCTGCAAAACCATTGGATTATCCATTCGGACCGTACGCGGATAGCTTTTCGGCCAGGCAGCATAAATACGGGCCCTTTTTGCCGGTTCAGCAATCGCATAAAAAGGCACATCCTTAAATCATCATAAGAAATTTCAATTCATCTAAACTTCGTTTTTAAAATTGTATGTCATGAAAAAAATAATTTTATTGGTAAGTATCCTTACCTCACTTGCCGGTTTTTCAACTGCGCAAAACAAAGATTACAAAGTAGTTTTTGACCTCGCCAGTAAAGACACCTTAAATCAACAATCCCTTCTTCGCGAGATGAGCCTTATCAAAGAAGGCAATCCGGATGCACAGTTAGAGGCGGTGATCTATGGGCAGGGGCTGGGACTTATAATAAAAGATGCGTCTTCCCAATCTGCCGAAATCCAACGATTATTATCCATGAGCGATGTATCCATCAAAGTATGCGCGCTGGCAATGAAAAGACAAAAAGTTGATGCCAGTCAATTGCTGCCCAATGTTCAAATAGTGCCTGATGGTATCTATGAAATTATTTCAAAACAACGTGACGGCTGGGGCTACATAAAGGTTGCTCATTAAAGTTTAAAACAATGGCCAGGCGGGGCATGGCGGGCAGCAGTAAACAAACAAATACCGGTGATTATTATTTTCAGTTTTTTATAAACGGGAAAAATTAGAGTCGGTACACGTTTACTATGGATCAACCGGACTCTTATACACTGCTCCGTAAATAGCTTACCAGGTTTTCTTTGTTGATAATTTGTCTCATGATCAGACACCTTTAAAGACAACAACAAATGCGCGCATAACTTATTGGTTACTTTTTCTTTCAAGAGAAAAAGTGACAAGCAATCTTTTAAGAGAAAAGTGACAAACAAATACAAGTACGGTGAAGCAACACCTTCCTGAACAGTTCTGCCGGAATGAATCTTTCAGTTGGTATCCGGGCAGTAATAAGTTAGGTTTTTCTTTCTGATAATTTTCGCGGCTTCTACTCTTCCAATAGCTTTTCTACTTCTGCCTGCAATACAGGAAGATGCCTTAAGACAATGCCCCAGATTACATCATCTGAAACAGAATCATAACCATGAATGATCCTGTTTCTTGTGTCAACTATTTTTCTGGAATTGGTTATTACCATTGTTTCGTCACGCTTCAAAATCCGGCTAAGCGCTTCCCCTATTATTTCCACATTCCTTTCAACAGCACGTTTTGTCCGCAGATCTTTTTGATATTTTAAGAATTGCATTGTCCCATCATCGAAAAAACTATTAATTTCTGTGATCGCATTCAGAATATCATACAACCAGGCTTTTATTTCATTGTCCATATACAAGTTTTCTTTGCTCATTTACAGATTGCCTGAAATATGGATTTTTAATAGCCTTTTCCTCCAATAAGTCCACGGGTCTTTTAAGAAGTTCTTCTAATGCAAATTTGAAATCAAAATAATTGTCTGCATAATCTTCAACATCAATATTTGAAAAGTCAACAATCAGGTCGATGTCGCTTTCCTTATTAAAATTATCTGATAAAACAGAACCAAAGGCATAAAGGCTTTTAACTTTATGAGTCTTATAAAGTTTTATAATGTCTGGTGTAAGTAGTTGCTGTGTGTTCATTAGTAGAATATGAATTATCAAATCTACAATATTTATTGAAATTGATTCATGCGTAGTAAGCAACCTGCCTGTATTTCTAAGGCTTTCCAAATCGAGTTATCCACATATTTAAGCAGCAAATTTTAAGAAATCAACATATTTTGTTTTTCTTTTTGCACACGCAAATGCTCTGGATACCATCTTATTTCTAATAATATTTATAGTACTATATTCATTTTTACCTTCCTTTATTCTTCTATCAAAATAAAGTTGATATTCTTTGCACGATTGCAGGGCCGATCTTGCTCCACTGTTTATGATGGTTTTAATTTTTTTATTTGCCAAATGACTTACCCTGGTTCTCCCGTTCAACGATGTCCCGGATTTATTATCGAAGGGAGCAATTCCAATATAGCAGGCAAATTGCCGCCAGGTATCAAAGGATATAAAACCATTTGAATAGGCAATCATATAGGCTGCAATTACAGGGCCTATGCCGGGAACAGACTGCACACATTCGTTAAGAATAGCAAGTTCCTGGTCACCTTCAATAGTTTCACGAATAGCCACATCAATAATTTTTATTTTTTTCTCATAGGAATTAATCAATGATCGCTGAACAGAAAAGTATTCTTTCATTTCCTTTTGATTTAAGAATTCATCAGACTCTTTCATACAGGCTTTAAATCCTGAATTGTGGCTAACTAATTTATCGCGAAGAGATAAAAGTTTTTTCAATTTTTGAATAGCTTTAGCCGGTAGGTGGGTTAGGGTTAATTCATCACGATGCAGATAGCAGTAACGAGCTATTTTTCCTGCATCTGCTTTATCGTTTTTTCCTCTGGCAATCCCGAATGATAATTTGATACGTAAAGCTGATTCCTGGCAATAATGCAATTGCTGATCATCAGAAAAGCTGCAGAAAGGAAGATTATATAAGCCTGTATTTTCCAAACAAAATAAACACCTGGTAGCATCCTCAATTCCTGTGATTTGTTTTATCCATTTGAGCATCGCTTTAAATCCTTTTTCACTATTGGCAAATTGTTTGTGTTTTTTGCAATGATATAACCAAACATCAATTGTAAGTTTTGAAATATCAATTCCAATAAATTCTGCGTAATTCATAAATTTGAATTTAAATTGTTATAAAAAATAGTTGCTTACACTAAGACCTTTACAAGGCCGGCTTTTATCAGCTGCCTAAATTTCTAATTGGTGCTAATAAGCAACTCTTAAAGGGAGTGGGGACTAATACAGACAATAGATCGTAGGTCTGGCCGACAGTAAAGTTCACCCCACTTCCTTTTAAAGTTATCCACAAAAAATGTGAATTCACAAAGAAAAAAAGAACCAAAAAAAGAAAAGTAATAGTAGTAATATCTATAAAGTATAAATGATAATGCAAATCTAAAGGCCGGCAAAGGCAGGCAAATATCACCGGTTCTTCTTTTCCATTTTTAAGATGATAACCACATTGCCACTGATTAACTTTGCCCAATGGCAGATGTGCATAAGAAATAATATCTATCCACCGGCTTTCGCCGTGCGCAAGCAAGGAAAGACCCGCGGAGCGATGGTGTTTTCCTTGAACTTAGCGAAGCGATCTCATGAGCACCTTTAAAAACAACAATAGATCCGCGCATAACTTTTTGTAGAACATCCCGCTATTCGGAAGTTACTTTTTCTTTCAAGAGAAAAAAGTGACAAGCAAGAAAAAGACACAACAGCGATTGAATGAGATAATAAATCAACAACATAGTAACAAACCCCTAAATAATTAAGCAGGTCGTATATTAGTAACAGACATTGCGGCACAACAGTGGGAAGGCCGGACAAACGCGCGGAGCGATCGGGTTGTCCTTGAACTTTTTGGTTACTTTTTCTTTCAAGAGAAAAAGTAACAAACAACCTTTCAAGAGAAAAAGTAACAAACAACCTTTCAAGAGAAAAAGTAACAAACACTCTTTCAAAAGAAAAAGTGACAAGCAATCTTCAAGAAAAAAAAGTGATAAACGCTCTTTC
>JAHEZA010000667.1 GCA_023251335.1 Chitinophagaceae bacterium
AAAATAAAAATAGAAAATCTCATTTTTTCTTGCTTTACTGTGATCGCTAATTTTTTGGCAAACAAATCAAACGTAGTTAAATTTTTAAACTACAGCTATGCCCTAAAACAATAGATTCCCCTCCTTTGGCGCAAGAATGAGGCGCAGCTTTTAGCCTGGCCTTCTTGTGCCGTTACGATGAGCTATAACTCAAATCAATTAATCCTTGCATACCATTATTTCCATGAATTCAAAACTATTTTCATATTCTTCTCTTATAAAAATGCCTATCCAATGCACTGTCGCAAATGAAATAAAATACCATTTATCATTATCATGGAATTTGTATTTCTACTCATATATGCAAGTATAATTTACAACTCTCTTTCATTATATTCAATAAAGCTGATTTCTTAGTATAACCTTTTTAGACTGATCGCTTTCGTCAAACTTATATTTTACTGCTCATAAAATAAAAAATAACGAATTTCAAGCATATCGGTTTTGTAACTTACAACTCTGCGGAAACAAACGCAATTCGTTGCACTTATTTTTTTGATTTGATGCACGCTTCTTCTATTTTTGGCGTTATTATTTTTTATCAAAATCAACTGAAATGCAGAAAATCGTTTTATCCCTGTGCTTTATTTCTATATTATCAAATGCTTCAGATGCTCAAATAATGGCGGCCAAAATGATAGGTAAAGATGCTGCTAAATATGGAGTAGGTTATGGATTATTTACCTACCTTGATTTTCCTTTGGCTAATGAGAACCAAAGCTTTCGTATTGAATTAATGGACCTCGCTTTTTTTCCTACTAAAGGTGAAAACTTTTTTACCTCTACTGCCGATGCCAAAGGCTATATTTCTATTAAGCTCGGTTACAAGTATGTCTTCAGTGAAACACAGGCCGGTTTCTATCTCATTCCATCTGCCGGTTATTGCCGCGCAGTAGATGCAAAAGAAGGAGCAGATGCAACTTATGGGGATGGTATTGCGGGCGCTTTGGAAGGTGGATATTCATTGGAAGTTGGACAAAAAGGACACATGCTCAACTTTGGATTAAAATACGAATACGATCATGGCAATTCAACACATATTATCCAATCAATAGGACTTAGGTTCTCATACGCTTTTGGTCTTTTCCGGAAGAAGAATGACTACTGATTCTTCCTACATGAAAATAGTTTTGTACAAGTCCACTTTCTTCCCATTTTCAGTATTCACAAGAAGCACTCGCTCTTTTCCTTCGCCTCATTCTTGCGCCAAAACAGGATAAAATGCCTGTTGCTTATTTTATAATTTGTTATCCGATGTTGAGACTTTAAAATGTCTTTCTGTAAAAGTAGCATATTAAATGCTCCGCAGTAAACAAACAAAAAGACGAGATTCTTATTTATCGATAATCTTTGACCTTCGAAATGGGAATCCGATTGTTCATAATTGTTTGCTCAAAATCCGCTCCTCCGGATGGCCTTAAGGGAGTTTAATAAGTTTAATATCCCGCCGCCCCATCATCTCCTCTTTTATCCGCTACGGCAATGATAGTTCCATCTTTTATCATGATCACTTCGGTTCTGCCGATAGAGCCACGCTCTTCTATTTTGTAGCCCATCGCCTCTAATTGTGCCACCACGTCTTTATTAAAATCTCTTTCTACATAAATTACATCCGGTAGCCATTGCTGATGAAACTTAGGGAAATTAACCGCGTCTGCAGGAGAGAGATTGAAATCGAGAATATCCACAATGGTTTGATACACACTGGTGGGAATGGTAGTGCCACCGGGCGTTCCAACAATGATGTAAGGTTTGTTATCTTTCAAAACTATGGTTGGTGTCATACTGCTTAACATGCGTTTTCCAGGTGCGATTGCATTCGCTTCTTGTCCCACTGCGCCAAACATATTGGGCACACCGGGTTTCACACTAAAGTCGTCCATTTCATTATTGAGTAAAAAGCCCGCGCCGGCCACAACAATTCCGCTTCCAAAACTTCCGTTTAATGTAGTAGTGGTTGATACGGCGTTACCCTCT
>JAHEZA010000181.1 GCA_023251335.1 Chitinophagaceae bacterium
GTCAGGCTGATTGTGTTAAAAGGAAGCGGATTCTCACAGGTCAGGATTGAGTTGCTTTACCTGGTGGGCTTTGCAGTGGCGCTCAACGGCGCGGCTATTTTGAATTATAGAAAAACCAGTTAGGCCTGATATTATAAAAATACCATTCAAAAATTCGGTCTGATTCTGTTTCAAGTACGCATAATCATTGAACTCTATCATGTGTAATATGAAATCATTATAAACTTTATTTATTCATACTCCGCGAAAATTTCATCTTCATAGCACCACAACCATTTTTCACCAGGCTGAGCGGAAATGATTACCGGATGATGGCTATGATGAAAATGTTTTGTCATGTGTTTATTCGGAGATGCATCGCAGCATAACGTTGTACCACATGTCTGGCAGGTACGCAGATGCACCCAATCGCTTCCAATTTTTATACATTCTTCACAGACCAGTTCCTGTGGTTGTTTCAACACTTTTATGCTTTTGATATGCTCGCAGGTTTCCTGATTTTCCATAATAAATTTTTATCGGTTGAAATTAATTTGATTTTTTTAAAGCATCAAAAATAGTTATCGCAGATTTGCCTGGTGGGTTTTTAATTATAATATCCAAAGCACAAAGGGCATAATGAGATGCGATACCCTTTGCCCTTTTTGATTGAATGGTTTGTATTCCTGCACCAAAAATCTAAACGCTTCGATACTCTATCACTATTAACGCAGCATTTTCTAAATTAATAAGTGATCGGCCTTTTGATCACGTATAAAGTAACTGCCGACAATTTTATGATTTAATAAACGCTAAAAAGTCTTCATTGATAGTTGCGCTTCGGTCGTTGCATTGATAGCTGGCAGCAGATGAACAAAAATGAACGTTTTGTATTTAATAAATTTATCACCGGCAGTTTTCGCATTGTTCCATGAAATCCGGGATAGGTAATTAATTTGCCGTTAATTTGCGAGTAGAAATGTTGTTACGGTTAAAGTGTTTTTTTAATTTTGAAAGGATTATGCAAAATGTAAAACTGGATTTGGACAAAAATGGCCGCGGTCATTTTTACATAAATGAAAATAATGAACAGATAGCTGAAATGGTGATTAGCGTTTCCGGGAATGAACTAACGGTTTATCACACGGAAGTTTCGCCAAAAGCTGAAGGCAAGGGCCTGGCAAAAGAATTATTAAATGAGATGGTTACTTATGCCAGGAAAAATAATTTACAAGTAATAGCACTTTGCCCTTATGTTTTTGCTCAATTTAAGCGACATTCGAATGACTATAAAGATATATGGAAAAATAACCCGGAATAAATATCTAAAACAAAAAAATGCAACAAAAATGGCCTGATCTTTCCTATCAAAAAGGCAAAGCAACTTATGATACGTTGCACATGTTTACCCAGATAGTAGGGAAAATAAAACTGGCAACGCTGCCCTGGGTCAATCATTCATGGCATGTCACTTTATACATTACACCCTCAGGTTTGACCACTCACAATATGCCTCATAAAAATGAAAATTTCCAGATTGATTTTGATTTTATTGAACATCAGCTAAAAATAAAAACAGACAAAAATGAATTCAGAAGTTTCGATTTGCATGGAATTTCTGTGGCTGATTTTTATCAGAAGACTTTTGAGAAGCTTGGTGATTTGGGAATCGATGTTAAAATAAAACCAGTTCCTGTAGAACTGGCAAATCCAATTCCATTTAAGGATGACACTTTTCATGCAACGTATGAGGACGACCAGGTTGCCGCTTTTCATATTGCGTTATTAAGAATTCAGGAAGTGTTCATGGAATTCAGAAGCGGATTTAAAGGAAAATGCAGTCCCATCCATTTTTTCTGGGGAGGTTTTGATTTGGCGCTTTCATTTTTCTCGGGAAGAAGAGCGCCCAAACATCCGGGTGGCGTACCGGGCATGCCAGATTGGGTTGCGGCCGAAGCTTATTGCAGAGAGGTAAGCAGCGCAGGGTTTTGGACGGGAAATGATTCGCTTCCGGAACCTGCATTTTATTGTTATTTGTATCCTGAGCCGGAGGGTTACAAAACAGCAACTATTCAGCCTGGCGGTGCTTATTACCATTCCACTCTTGGAGAATATATTTTGCCGTATTCCAAAGTGCAACAAGCAGAGAATCCGGGGAAGGTATTGCTTGAATTTTTAAACAGTACCTATCATTCCGGCGCTAACCTCGCAAAATGGGATAGAGAACTATTGGAAGATTGATAATTTGTAGAAATCAGGAAAGAGTTTTTTCATCATTATTTTTATTTTTTTTATCGCTGATAAATATAATAGTCATTAATGCGCCTGCAAAAGCCAGGGCAGCGCTTATACGCATTACCTGGGTATAAGTTTTGATAAATCCTTCTTTATACAAGTGCGCTACTTCTTTTTTATTTTCTTCTGAAACATCTGTCGGAACCTTGGCATCTCCCAGATTGGCCGCCTGTTGAATAACCCGCGTTTTTACATTTTCGGTTAAAGAAATATGAGTTACTCCACTGCTTAAATATCCTGTAAAAAAAAGAATGGCCAGTGCGCCAACAATAGCATTTGTAAAAACATTTGAAATACGCGAAATGGCATTGTTGATGCCCGACGCTGTTCCTGAATAATGATTGGGCAAAGCTTCCATTACTGTTGAAGTTAGCGGTGTAACTGTCAAAGACATGCCCAATCCAAAAATAAAAATTCCTGGAAAGTAAGTAACCCAAAAGTCTGATGGCCCGCGTGTGTTTTTTACAAATGACAACATTAATAAACCAACTGCTACCAATAACGGCCCGCCAATTAAAAACCGGCGCGGCCCAAATTTGTCGCTTAAAGATCCTGACCATCTTGAGATCAGTATGATTAAAATAGTAAATGGTAATAAGGTGAGCCCAGCCTGTAATTGGCTATAGTCCTGTATTTGAACCATATTCAAAGTAAGAAATAGCATTCCTGCAAACAAGCCCGCATATAAAAAAAAAGTGAGTAAATTAGCCCCGGTGAAAGTTTTGTTTTTAAATAATTGCAGCGGCATCATCGGATGGTTACTCTTTTTTTCAATTAAAATAAAAAATATAAGTGCGATTATTCCTGCGCCAATTGAAAAATATACCTGTGCATTATTGAATCCAATTTCAGGAATTTTTAGAAATCCATAAGTTAATAAAGCAAGTCCTGCGATGATTGTAACCGAACCAAAGTAATCGATAGAATGATTTGATTGCATATCCCTGCTTTCAGGCACTTTAAACCAAAGAATGATCAGTGACGCGATGCCAATGGGAACATTGATAAAAAATATAAGCCGCCAAAGGCCTGCGTCTGCAAGCGCGCCACCCAGGATCGGTCCGCCAACAGTAACCAGCGTAGTTACCGCAGACCAGGTGCCTATTGCTTTTCCTCTTTCTTTTTCAAAAGAAGAAGTGATAATGGAAAGACTACCAGGAATCATCAATGCTCCGCCTAATCCTTGTATAGAACGAAAACCAATTAAATATGAAACGTTTGGGGCTAACCCACATAACGCAGAGCCGATAATAAAAAGAGTAATTCCTATCATGAAAATTTTTCTTCTTCCTATTTTATCGCCTAAAGAACCGCCCGTCAAAATAAAAGCCGCGAGCATCAACAAATAAGAATTTAATATCCAGAAAAGATCTGCACCTGTTGCATTCAGATCCTTTTGCAAAGACGGCAAGGCGACATTCAATGCCGTGCCATCAATGAAAGCCATTGCTGAGGCAAGGATCACGGAAGCCATGATCCATTTACCGATTGAACTGCCAAGTGTTACATTAGCCATATAATAAAAGTATGGAATGAAAATCATTATTAATTCTGTCTCCCGGAATTAAACGATTTTTTCATTAAAATAATTCTGCGATTGGGTGAGATGTTATTTAACCTTGCATCTTAAAACCAAAACAAAAATGGATTTTATTTCTTCGTTTACTATGTTTAATACTTTGGTATAACAGTTACATATACACTACAAATGTTTATGCATTTTTTTGATGCAGTAAAGCAATAAATCCCGCCGATTTTTATTTAGCGGATATTTGGGCAACTTATATAATGGTACATTAATTTTTATATTTGCAAAAATTAAATGTTTTTCATTTTCGAGGAAGTTAACGTCAAATTGCATTGAATGAAAAGTAGCAGTAAAATCACGGAGATCCCTGTTCCTGCTGAAAAAAAAGGTTTAGAAAACCCGAAAATTAAATTGTTGCGTGACCGGTTAGACTATTTTGAAAATGAAAAAAAAATTCTACTGGACTTAAGCGACGCCATTATCAAAGTACGGGAAAAAGATGATCTCATCAAAGTGTTTGCATCAAAACTTAAAGGCCTTTTTTATTTTACTCATGCGGTTATATCCCTGATTGATAAACAAAATAAAACCTATTACCCCTTTCTATTTGACACTTCAGCGATGCATATTAAGCACCCGTCTGAATTACCTTCTTTACTGCTTAATCAATATTTCCTTGACGATCCTTTTATAGAAATGACTGAAGGACGTGATACTCCTACTGCTTTTCTTTTAGATGAGATCATGGATAAACCCGGAATTCCAGCATTCCTTCAGCTCAATTATGAAACCGGGATTAAGCAGGCGATGATTGAGAAGTTGAAAAATAAAATGGAAACGATTGGTTTTGTGTTGATTTATTCTGACAGAAAAAAGAAATTTCCGGATGAATTCAAAAATGTTTTGCATGCGATTTCGCCACTCTTATCTAATGCAGTAGCTAATATTATTATCAATGATGAAATAAAGGAAAAAGAATTCGTTACCCAAACACTTTTGAGGTTAAGCAACGACATGGTAAGCGTGCGTGAAAAATCCGATCTCTTACATGTAATCAGTGTGAGCCTGAAGAAAGTGATCTATTTTACGCACTGCGTTATGCTGGGGCTTGATGAGGATGGAAAAACATACCATACTTTTTTAACCGACCCCGGATCGCGCATAAAGGAATTCCCGGAATATGATGATATTATCACGAGGGCCAACCCAGTAAATGATGGGATCTTTAATGTGGCTTCCCAATCTGAAAAGCCTTTTGTTATTGAGATGGAATCTTTTAACCGGCCAAAAGTGCCGGACTGGTTTAAATTAAATTATGCAACAGGTGCAAAAGAGATCTTATTTAAAATGCTACCGGATGATAGCAAACGCAAACACGCATTACTTCTGTTTTCTGATAAAACAAATGGTTTTAATGAAAACTCTTTTGAAATAATTGATCGTATTGCAAGCCAGCTTTCTACCGCAGTAAAAAATATTGTTGCCAATGAAGAAATACTGAACAAAGAAAAAGACAAATCATTTTTACTCGAATTCAGTCATGAAATTGCGGCAGCAAGAACAAAAAATGAATTAAGCGTGGCTATTCATACAGCGCTAAAAAAGCTAAGCGAAATCAGGGCTTATTTCATAAGAGTTATCAATGAAGACGGCATAACGATGAGTCCTTTCATGCACGACGATGATGTATTTTACATAAAAGATCCGGCGTTTAAGCAATTGCTTGAAACAAAAATTCCTATTAATAAAGGCATAACGGGACGCGTGATGCGCGCCAATGGCCCGGTTACGATTGATTTTGTTGAGGAAGTGGAACAGGGCAACACCGATCATTACATAGAATTTTGGAAAGGCCTGGGACCAAAGAAATCTTTATTCCAAAAAATGATTGGCGCTTCTTTGGGCGTTGGTGATAAAAAAGTAGCGGTTCTTTGGGTGATCACACCACAGATGAATAAAACACTTTTTGATGGAATATGCGCACAAATTTCTGTTGCCATTGCCAACATTCAAGCCAACGAAGAAATTGTGAAACGCGAGCAGGAAAAATCATTTCTTCTTGATTTCAGCAAC
>JAHEZA010000182.1 GCA_023251335.1 Chitinophagaceae bacterium
CGAAATCCTGCAGAAGCCGTAGGGCGTTTTTTAGGCTTTAATAATTCTCAAAAACCAATCGTAGGTGTGATGAAAGATTTTGATCTCGCTTCGGTCCGAAGTGCGATAAATCCTTTGATTTATTATGCGGCGCCTAAATTTGGATATGTGATGCACGTGGCGCTACAGCCCAATCCGGCAACATGGAACAGCGCCATTAATAAAATGCAGGCAGCATGGAAAAAGATTTATCCTGATGTGGATTTTGATTACACTTTTTTAGATAAGAAGATAGAAAATTTTTATAAAGCCGATCAGCAACTTTCCATATTGCTAACATGGGCTTCGGCCGTTGCCATTACTATTAGTTGCTTAGGGCTCTTGGGCCTTGTGATTTTTATTACCAATAACCGCATTAAAGAAATAGGAGTACGTAAAATATTGGGCGCATCTGTTACACAAATTATCACTTTATTGTCTGTTAATTTTATAAAGCTGATTGCTGTTGCCTTTGTAATTGCCACACCAATTGCCTGGTGGGCAACGCACAACTGGCTGCAAAACTTTGCCTATCATACAGGTTTAAGCTGGTGGGTGTTTGCATTAAGCGGGATTATAATGATAACCGCAGCGCTTATAATTTTATGCATAAGAGCGGGCAGAGCGGCAATGGTCAATCCCGTAAAGAGTCTGAGAAGTGAGTAGGTAATGTGCTGATTAGCTAATAAGAAAATGAAAATATTATGTATTTGCTGGTTTACTAACGATAACGGCTAAACGAAGAATAATTTGATTAAGAGAAATATATAATTCATAGTTCTAAATTCTAAATTATGTTTAAAAATTATTTCAAAATTGCTTTTAGAAACTTAAAGAAAAATAAAGCTTTTTCTTTCATTAATATTTTTGGCTTAACGATTGGATTGGCAAGTTTCCTGTTGATCTCGCTGTACATTTTTGACGAACTCACCTTTGACCGCTTCCATAAAAATGCTGACAATATTTATCGCGTTGTCGAAAAAAATACCACTGCCGAAGGAAAAGTAACAAAGAGCGCCGGCGCAGGTTACCAGGTTTCTTATCGAACCAAAAAAGATCTTCCGGAAATAAAAGATGCCGCGCGTATGATAACGCTCGGCAGGATCAATGTGTCGACCATTGAGAATACCAATGTTTTCTATGAAAATTTCACAATGGCCAACCAGGGCTTTTTGACCATTTTTAGTTTTAAATTATTAGAAGGCAACAGGCAGACGGCCCTGGCAGCGCCGCATTCAGTAATTGTGACGGAAGAAACGGCGCAAAAATTATTTGGAACAACAAACGTCTTAGGCAAAGCAATTAAAGTGGATAGAGATAGCATGCCTTTTAAAATAACTGGCGTCTTGCAAAACCTGCCGGTTAACTCTCATCTTTCATTCAACCTTCTTTTTTCTGAATCGAGCATTGCCAGCGATGACTTTAAAAAGTTTGCTGCGTCCGACTGGAATTCAGGCGCTTTTGCAACGTATCTTTTGCTGAATAACAAAGCCAATGTACCCAAAACAGCAGCGAAAATTAATCAGCTTGTTGCTGCTAATGAGAAAGATGCAAAAGATAAAAGCAGTTATTTGTTGCAACCTTTAAAAGACATTCATTTTTATTCAAACGATATTCAGGGTGATTCAGGGAAAAAAGGAAACATCGTTTACATGTATGTTTTTTCGATCATCGCATTGTTTGTTTTGCTGATCGCCTGTATCAATTATATGAATCTTACTACTGCCCGCTTTGCGAACAGGGCAAAGGAAATTGGAATGCGTAAAGTATCGGGTGCATCAAGAAAAAACCTGGTTTTCCAATTTCTTACCGAAGCGTTTTTATTGACCATTATCGCCTCTGCGTTTGCAATCGTCTTAGTGAAATTATTACTCCCAGCTTTCAATTCCTTCACTGAAAAACAATTGACGCTTGGCTTCCATACTGATTACCTGATTTATGCCGGGCTCGCTGTAATCGTTACGCTCGTCGGATTATTATCAGGAATTTATCCTGCGTTATTTCAATCTGCATCTAAGCCGCTTCTGCTATTAAAAAATAAAATAAATATTGGCAAAGGAAATCTTTCCCTGCGCCAAACGCTGGTTGTTTTCCAGTTTACTCTTTCAATCGTTATGATCATTGCAACCATGATCGTTTACCTGCAAATGAAATATGTAAACACAAAAGACATGGGCTTTAATAAAGAGCAGTTGCTCGTGATAGACATCAATAGCGGAAAGGTTCGTCGCAGCGCTGAAACTATTAAAAATGAATTTGCGCAATTGGCGCAGGTAAAAAATGTTTCAGTCAGTTCAAGGGTTCCCGGCGAATGGAAAGACCTGCCTAAAATAAAAGTGAAAAATGAAAATATACAAACACCTGAAGGCGAAGACATGTATTTCCTGGGTGTGGACGACCAGTTTTTAAAAACATACCAAATTACTTTAAGTGAAGGAAGAAATTTTGAAACCGGCAGCCTTGCGGATTCTTCTTCAGTGATCATCAACCAAACCGCGGCGAAAGAATTAGGCATCAAAAACCCATCGGAGCAATTAATTGAAATACCTTGGGATAAGCCGTTTATCGCAAGAGTGATCGGCATTGTAAAGGATTTTAATTTCCAATCATTGCGCGATCCGGTAGCGCCAATGATCCTTGGCTACCAACAAAATCCCATCCAGGCGATTGATTATTTCACCGTAAAAGTGAATACCGATAAAGTAAGTAATACCATTGCTAAAATGGATGCGATTCTTCACCACGCAGATCAGAAGCATTTATTTGAATATCACTTTTTAGACAAACAATGGGACTTGTTTTACCGTGAAGATCGGATCCGCGAAACCATCTTTCTCATTGTTGCTGTTCTTACCATTCTGATTGCCTGCCTGGGCCTTTTCGGTTTGGCCACTTATACAGCAGAACAAAGAATTAAAGAGATCGGAATCCGCAAAGTATTAGGCGCAAGTGTTAGCAACATCGTCACTTTGCTATCCAAAGATTTTTTAAAGCTGGTGTTAATCGCCGCTGTAATTGCATTCCCCGTGGCGTGGTGGGCAATGCATCAATGGTTGCTAAGTTTTGCCTACAGGATCAATATAAGCTGGTGGGTATTTGTGATTGCCGGCATATCAGCCCTGTTGATCGCATTATTTACAATAAGTTTTCAGGCGATAAGAGCTGCGGTAGCAAATCCGGCAGAAAGTTTGAGAACGGAGTAAGACACGTGGATGGTAAATAAATAATCAGACATCAATCATACATCAAAAATCGCCTTTCATGATAATAAATTATTTAAGAACAGCCTTTCGCAACATCTTTAAAAGAAAAGGATATTCTCTTTTAAACATCGCAGGCTTAACGATTGGAATGAGTTGTTGCCTGCTTATATTTCATTATGTGTCTTATGAAAAAAGCTATGATAAATTTGAACCGGATGCAAAGCAAATTGTTCGGGTAAGGCTTGATAGTTATCAGCAAGGTGTGCTTGCCTATAAATCTGCAACTTCATATCCTGCAATCGGTCCAACCATGAAAAAAGATTTTGCTGAAGTACAGAATTTTTGCAGGCTGATCGATGATAATTTATTGCTTTCCAATGAAACGCTTAATAAAAAGTTTTCAGAAGACAAAGGTTATTATGCTGATCCGTCCGTGGTTGATATGTTCGGCCTTCATTTTATAAGAGGTAACCCGCAAACAGCTTTAAAGGCACCGGATAAAATCATCCTGTCTGAATCAACTGCTAAGAAATATTTCGGTAATGAAGACGCATTGGGCAAAACGCTGGTAAACAGAAATGGCCAGAATGTTGAGCCTTTCCAGGTAGCAGGTGTGTACAAAGATTTTCCTTCTAACTCGCATCTCATCCTGAATTATCTTGTTTCGTATGCCACACTTGGGAAAGAAATGGTGATGCAAGGCGATAGTTCTAATTCCAGTGAAACAGCATGGGGCTGGTACGATTTCTATGTGTATCTGCAATTAAAGCCCGGTGTTGAATATGCACAACTCGAGAAAAAGCTTCCTGCATTTACGGCAAAATATATAAACAGTAACGAGTGGTATAAAAAAAATAACAGGCGCAATGAACTTCATCTTATACCGTTAAGTGATATTCACCTTTATTCAAATTATAACCAGGAAGCAGAAGTAAATGGTAATGGGCAGGCTGTAGCATTTCTTTTTTTAATTGCCATTTTTATTATTTGCATTGCATGGATAAATTACATCAACCTTGCAACAGCAAGATCAGTTGAGCGGGCAAAAGAAGTTGGTGTGCGTAAATTACTGGGCGCCGTGCGCAGCATGTTGATACGCCAGTTTATAACAGAAAGTTTTGTATTGAATTTTATATCGCTGCTGCTTTCTTTAATTACATTTTATTTGTTACTGCATCCATTCGATTTTTTCATCGGCAGAAATAATTATACCGGCTTTGTCCTGACAGAAAACTATTGGCTGATATTTTTTGCGTTATTCTTTTGCGGAACATTCTTATCCGGTCTATACCCGGCATTTGTTTTATCAGGATTTAAGCCAGTGATTGTTTTAAAAGGTGCTTTTAAAAATTCAACCAGCGGGCAATATCTTCGTAAAAGTCTAATCGTTGTGCAATTTGTTACATCTGTTGTATTAATTGCGGGAACCATTATTGTTCTTCAGCAGGTTGGATTTATGCGCAACCAAAAGCTTGGTGCGGATATTAATCAAACATTAGTGTTGAAAGGCCCGCAAACGCTGGCTGATTCTTTGTATCAAAATTCATATCAGCCTTTCAAAACTGCTGTATTGCAATTGCCGGCGATAAAAAATATTGCTGCATCAACCAGCGTGCCCGGTGATGAAATTTACTGGACAAACGGATCGAAAAGATTGGGCTCGGATCAAAGTATTGTTTCATTATATAACCTTGGGATTGATTATGATTTCATTCCTTCTTATAACATTAAAATGGCTGCGGGCAGAAATTTTTCTAAGCAGTTTGGCACTGATAAAAAAACGGCCATAATAAATGAAACGGCTGCAAAATTATTTGGTTTTAAAAATGCTGAGTCAGCTATTGGCGAAAAGATTGCGCGCAACGGCGACACACTCACCTTAATTGGTGTGACGGCTGATTTTCACCAATTGGGTTTGCAGAAAACTATTGATCCGATGATTTTAGTGCCCGTGCCCAACATCTCCACTTTTTATTCTTTAAAAGTAAACGAAGCAAACATGCAGCAAACAATCGCTTCGCTTAACCACCTATGGAACAAATATTTTCCAAGAGATCCTTTCAATTATTTCTTTTTGGATGAGTCATTCGGCCAGCAATACAAAGAAGATATTTTATTTGGAAAAGTGTTTGGTGTGTTCGCCTTTCTCGCCATATTGATTGCATGTTTTGGTTTGTTGGGTTTATCTGCCTATAATGTTTTACAACGCACCAAAGAAATTGGTGTACGCAAGGTATTAGGTGCATCGTTGCAAAACATCCTTATTCTTTTATCACGTGATTTTTTAAAACTGGTTTTAATTTCATTGTTCCTTGCTGTGCCGGTTGGTTGGTTTGTAATGAACCGCTGGCTACAGGATTACGCATACCGCATAACCATTGGCTGGTGGGTTTTTGCAGCAGCAGGCGCTGCAGCATTATTTATCGCAATTATTACATTATGCCTGCAGGTTTTAAAAGCTGCAGGAAGAAATCCGGTGAGGAGTTTGAGAACGGAGTAAATACAAATGAGAAAATTAGAAAATCTGAAGATTAGAAAATAGAAAATAGAAAAATGAAAAACCAGGTTTTTTATTTGTTTACTGTTGAGAAGTAAATAATTAATTACAAAATGTATCATCAATCGTGTAAATCAATTATTCA
>JAHEZA010000668.1 GCA_023251335.1 Chitinophagaceae bacterium
TTCCCGCAATTGTTTAAAGCAAAATGTATTAACCACAGCTTTGCATTAGACGCGCATTTATACAAAAATGATTTTCCTTATGCGCCCGGTTATGTAATTCTCGCCGTAATTCCTGATTTAAATAAACTGAAGGCGGGTAACTCGTTTGAGCCTAAGGTGCCGGTAAGCATCATCGAAAAAATTGAAACGTACATCCGTAAACGCACTTCGCCATTCGTACGTTTTCGCGCGATGAATCCGCGCTACGAAAAAATTAATTTCTGTTTAAAGGTTAATTTATTACCGGGCAAAGACGAAAATTATTATAAAGAACAATTGAAAGAGGATTTGAAAGAACTGCTGGCGCCGTGGGCTGTAGGCAAATATGATAAGCTCACTTTTGGCGAATGTGTGTATCGTTCAGATATCATAAGGTTTTTGGAGGATACTGATTATGTTGATTTCATCACGGACTTTGCGATGAGTAAAGCAACAAATTCGCCCGATTCTTCTTTATCGAAAATTTGTCCGGATACACCGCGTTCCATTTTGATAGCGGGCGATATTGAAGTGTGTATCAATAAACCCGGTTGTGATGACTGGAAAATGTGTTACGAAAATGATGGCCAGGTAAAAACAGATTGTTGCACGACAGAAAAAATTCCGGTGGCAGATTATTGTATTGATAAAACGATTCCGATTGGATAATTATGGCAGACGATTCAACAAATAAGACCATTAGTTCAACCGATTCCGGTTTCCCCGGCTATCTCGATTTTGATACGCTGAGAAGTGACGCGATTGCCTATCTTGGGAACCTGACAGGGAAAATATGGACCGACTACAACGTACATGACCCCGGCATTACCATACTGGAAGCCTTAATATACGCGGTTCTTGACCTGGGTTATCGAACCAATCTGCCTGCGGTTGATTTGTTTACAAGGAACCCCGACGACACATCCGGCGATAATAATTTTTTTACGCCTTCGCAAATTCTTGCCAACAATCCGTTGACAATAACCGATTTCAGGAAACTGCTTATTGATATTAAAGGCGTAAGAAATGCGTGGCTTGAAACGGAAGATAAATTGCCAGCAGTTTTTTGTAAAAGAGATGAAAACCCGCCGGTGCCCGGTACGGTTTTCATACCGCAGCCTGATGCTTGCGGTTGTGATTATCTGAATGGCCTTTATCACGTGTTTATTGAGCTCGAAAATGCTTATGATTTAAAAAATGAACAACAGGCCGCACAATACAATGACATCATTTATAACATAAAATGTGTGTTGATGTCGCATCGGAATCTATGCGAAGATTTTATTGATATAAAAATTCTGTGCAAGCTGAAACTCGGTCTTTGCGCGGATATTGAACTTCAACCTGATGCCGTTGGAGAAGACGTTTATTTAAAGATATTGGAAGCCCTCCGGGAATTTTTTTCTCCCGCACCTAAGTTCTACACGTTGCCACAACTGCTGGATAAAGGAAAATCAATAGAAGAAATTTTTGCCGGCAGGCCTTACGATGTAAAAGAAAGTTATGGCTTTGTGGATACTGATGAATTTGAACAAATAGCGCTTAGAAAAATAATTCATCTCTCGGATGTGTATCATGTCTTGTTTGAGATTGACGGCGTAAAAAATGTACGAAACCTTGCATGGAAACTTTGTGGCGGTTCAGGGCCCTTGCCTGATATTATCAACAAGTGGGAACTTCATCTTCCTGAAAATTTTATTCCCCGGTTTGATGTGGCGTGCTCCGGTTTTCAATTTTATAAATATGGAATGAAAATGAAAGTGGATACGTCTAAAGCCAACTCCTTCTTTGCTTTGAATTTTTCTTCCAATGGCAAAATACTTTACAAGCAACAAGCGCCCTATCTTGATACAGAAATTCCGCAGGGAGTTTATCGCAGTGATTTGGCTGAATACCATTCCATTCAAAATGAATTTCCACATGTTTATGGAATTAAAAAAGGCGATTTGGCTGGTAACGCTTCAGACAAGCGAAAGGCGCAGGCTTT
>JAHEZA010000183.1 GCA_023251335.1 Chitinophagaceae bacterium
GCGTACCTGTTTGTATGTATTATCCCGTTTGTAGATACGGGCGAAAATTGGCTTTTTGCGTTAGCAGGCCTCGCATTTCCGTTGCTCCTATTAGCATTGCTTTTGTTTATAATTTTATGGATACTACTAAGATCAAAATGGGTGTGGGTGTCTGTGGTTGTCATCCTTCTTGGGCTTCAACAAATTCTTGCGGTTTTTTCTTTTCATTTTCCCCGACAATTTAATTTAGTAAAAGGGAAAAATACGCTTCGGATTCTTCATTGGAATGTAGAAAGTTGGGGGGCAGATTTTGACAGAATTGACGGCGGAAGAAAGAGTTATAAACCAGATATGATGAATATTATAGAACGGCAGAATGCAGATGTTCTTTGTTTTGAAGAATACTCGGATATTAAGAACAGTGAGGATTCGCTTTCTAATATCTCTGAATTTAAAAGGTTGGGGTTTCCTTATTATCTATCGGTGCCTACGGATAGCTCTTCTGTTCGAATTACAAAAGGCGTGGCGATATTTTCAAAATATCCGGTGGTTCACTCAGGAATGTACAGCTACGGGCGAAATTCGAATGCTGAACATCTTATTTTTGCTGATATAAATATCGGAAAAGATACCTTCAGGATATTCACAACGCATCTGCAATCTGTTCGCTTTGTATGGCAGGATTATCAAAGCTTAAATAACTTAAAAAGAGCACGGGATCCGGGTTTTGACAATTCGAAAGATATCATTTCAAAATTAAGAAGAGGATATAGATTCCGACATGAACAGGCCCAGATCGTAAAACAAAAATTAGCGGGAAGCCCCTACCCTGTTATTATCACGGGAGATTTTAATGATGTGCCGAATTCAAACACCTATTTTACTATAAGAGGCGATTTACAAGACGCATTTTTGAAGAAAGGTTATTGGATTGGCCGCACCTTTCGCTTTATTTCGCCCACGCTAAGGATCGATTATATTTTTGCTGATAAGAAATTTAAGGTAAAGCAATTCCGTGTGCTACATGCTCCATATTCGGACCACTTTGCCATCGAGACGGATCTCCTTTATTAAAGACTTTTTGCCTGCGCTTTTTTTCGCTGCAAAACAGTTTGAAGTGTCTCCACAGCGCTTGATACCGCTTCTTCAAAGGTGACGGCGTTCTTTTTTACAAAATCGTCATAACCTGGTACAATCAATCTGATATCGCAAATTTTATTGTCTATTTTGTTTGCGGTGTCAAGTTCCAACGTCACATCGGCGCTAATGATCTTATCATCGAAACGCGATAACTTTCCCACTTTTTCATTTACAAAATCTTTTAATTCTTGCTTTGCGGTAAATTTTAATGATTGAATGTTGATTTTCATGGTTAATGCCGATTTTATAATAAAATTATTAAGGTTTTGGGAAGATAGATATAATATCCGCATTCCGTTTACTAATTCAGAAGTTTAAATAAATATTAGTAAAATCTGGTTGGCCGGGGCGATTCTTATGTTATTTTAATTTTAATACTTTGCAATAATTACTATTAGGGAATAGTTATTGTTGGTATAGAAAGAAAGTTAAATTTTGTTTCAAAATGGCTGAAGACGGAAAGAGAAAAAATCCATTTTGGTAATTTTGATCAGAAGTCTTAAAATTTTAATCATGAATTTCATTATCCAGCGGGCAAAGACAATGATGTTACTTTTTATCGGCGTACCATTCATAATGGGCACCGCAAACGCTCAATATAAAACTTACAAAATTTCTCCTAAAGGAGATACATTGAATGCGATAGATAACAATGGCCTTAAACAAGGGAAGTGGGTTGTACATGTAGATCCTTTACGCGGCGAGCCGGGCTACGAAGAGGAAGGTATTTTCATCAACGATAAAAAAGAGGGACAATGGAGAAAGTATAGCTTGATGGGCGATCTGATAGCTTATGAAAACTATAAGAATGGTGATAAAGACGGGAAATCAGAATATTTTACTAACCTGGGCGATTTGATCAGGGAAGAAAATTGGCGGGGCTACAATCCTGACCAGCCTTACGATACAATTCCCGTATATGGCACCGGCAGCAATGAGATATTAAGTTATAAAATTATAAAAGCCCAGCCATATAGTGTAAAGGACGGCGATTGGACGTATTACGAACCGGGCACAGGAAAAATAATCAAAACAGAAAAGTACGACAGAGGATTTTTAGTTGAGCAACCAAAACCTGCGCTCGTATCCGAGGGGCCAATGAAAAAGATCGTGCCCAAAGAAGTCCTGGAATGGCAGGAAAAAAACAGCCATAAGAAAAACGTCAAAGTGATAGATGGAAGTACCCGTCAATAATCGCCAGATCATTTACAATTCATTATTTTATAAGATAGCTCTTTCATAATGGAGCCGGGCGAAAGTCCCGCGCTATCAATCCCAATACTTTTAAGATTTGAATGATGCAGCAAAATAATAATCTGCTCTATTTGCGAAAAAGAATAGTTTTTAAGTGTATCTAACGCCTGATCTACGAGGTTCGGATTAAATGAAAATAGCGGTTTTAGCGCTCTTTCACTTTTATCAGCCATCTGGTAAACCGGCAATATTTTTACAAAATAGGAATATAACGAAGGAAGGATTAATTGAATAGGAACCGCTTTGGGGTTCGCTTCAAAATACTGTAGGATCCGGATTGCCTTTGCATTGTCTTTTTTACTAAAGGCGCGCTGCAGTTCAAAAATATTATACTCCTTGCTGATACCGATATATTTTTCTATTTCATCTTCGGTAATATTTTTGCCCTTGCCAAGGTTCAGTGAGAGCTTTTCTATCTCATTCACGATTCGCGAAAGATCATTACCAATATGTTCCACTAATAGATGTAAAGCCTTTGGCGTGATTTTGAAACCGTTGGTTTGCAGATATCCGTTTATCCAACCCGGTAATTGATTGTCATAAATTTTCTTTGATAGGAAGACCTCTCCTTTCTTCTTTATCAATTTTGAAAATTTACCGCGTCCGTCAAGAGTCTTTCCTTTGTAAGAAACTACCAGTATCGTAGAACTCAACGGATTTTCAATATAAGATTCCAATTTTTCTACATCTTTCATTTGTTGAGCTTCTTTTAGCAATACTACTTGCCGCTCAGCAAACATCGGATAGCGCCGACAGGAGTTGATAATATCAGCCCAGTTGGCATCTTTTCCATAAAAAATGGTTTGGTTGAAAGACGCATCTGCTTCAGAAAGAATCTTTTTTTCGGCGTATTCCATTATCTCATCTATAAAATATTCCTCTTCTCCCTCCAACCAGTAAACAGGTTTAAAAATATTTTTTTTCCATTCGGAAATGATAGATATTGTACTCATTTTTCAAAGATAAAATTTTACACTTAACTTGCAGTAAATCATCGGTTGACGAATATCCAAATGAACTTTGGTTCTACTTGGCATGATTTTGGAAAATGAACGTATTATCTTAAATCTAAATAAAACAAACAGACATGAGTTACGAAAACTTCCCTGAAAGCCCGGAAAATCCGGAATCAAAGGAAACTGTTACCGTCAAAAACAACAACGGTCGCAATATTTTAACCGCTATCCTGGTGATAGCGCTTTTAGGCACCTGGGGCTATATTATCTTCGACAGAAATAAAACCCGCCAGGAAAAACAAGATCTTACCACACAGATCGTAAACAGTGACTCCGCTAAAAACGAATTGCAGCGCGAGTTAGACGATGCAGCGCTCAGGCTGGACGCGTTAAAGACCAGCAATGTAAAAGCGGATAGCCTCTTGAAAACAAAAGATAAAGATATTGAGGCATTACAGGCAAGGGTACGTTCTATTATTCATGATAAAAATGCAACAGCCTCACAATTGGCAGAAGCCAAAAGATTGATCGCGCAACTGAAGGGAAATATTGAAACGTACACTGCACAAATAGATTCGCTTACGGTGGCTAACGCTCAATTGACAGAAAACAACAGAGTAGTAACACAACAAAGAGATGTAGCTCAGAAAAACTATGATTCAGCTAATGTGGTAATTAAGCAAAAAGAAGATGTGATAGACGTAGGCTCCACCTTACATGCCTCTGCTTTTTCAATAGAAGGTATAAAAGAAAAAAAGAGTGGAAAAGAAAAGGCAACATCAACAGCTAAAAGAGTAGATAAACTAAAAATGTCTTTTGTTCTGGATGAAAACAGGATTACTCAATCAGGATTAAAAGATGTGTATGTTTGTATTTCGTCTCCTGATGGAAAACCCGTTGCGGTGGATGCACTAGGTTCAGGCACTTTTACTACCCGCGATGGCGCTACGAAAACATTTACTAAAAAAGTAACTGTAAACTATGTGCAGGGGCAAAAACAAACTGTAAACGTAGAATGGTCTCAAAACAGCACATTCCAAACAGGGGATTATAAAGTTGAGATTTATAATAATGGATTTAAAATAGGCGAAGGAACGGTTACTTTGAAAAAGGGTGGTTTGTTCTCCTAAATAAAAAAACATTTACAGACTTACATTATTGCAAAACGGCAAGCGATCTATTGCTTGCCGTTTTTTATTCTGGCATCTGATCCAAAATTTCCTGGACGTAAATTGCAATTATTCATTTATCCTAAATAAATAATTAATGAGATATTTCAGAAGACTTGCTCCCATTTTATTTCTTTTGTATGGCTCCAGCGCCCATTCACAAAAAACAAAACCGGTGAATAAATCCGGCAATCCGGTTTTTCCCGGTTGGTATGCAGATCCTGAAGCGCACATCTTTGATAATACCTACTGGATTTATCCCACTTATTCCGATGATTATAAAGACGTTCCTTCAGGACGAGGTTCACTATCGGAATCGCAAAAGGAAATGCAAAAAAATACCATTAATAAATCGTACCTGAAACAAACATTTTTAGATGCCTTTTCATCAAAAGATATGGTACATTGGACAAAGCATCCGCATGTATTGGATATAAAGAATGTACCTTGGGCAGCCTATTCAGTGTGGGCGCCTTCTATCACGGAGAAGAATGGAAAGTATTATTTGTTTTTCGGGGCCAACGATATTCAAAACGATAACCAGCCAGGCGGCATCGGCATAGCGGTTTCTGATAATCCCGGCGGGCCTTTTATAGATTATCTCGGTAAACCGCTTATAAATAAATTTTATAACGGCGCGCAGCCAATTGACCAGGACGTATTTCGCGATACAGATGGGCAATATTATCTTATTTATGGTGGATGGAAGCATTGTAATATTGGAAAGTTAAATCAGGATTTTACAGGGTTTGTTCCCTTTCCCGATGGCACGTTATTCAAATCTATTACGCCCGATAATTACGTCGAGGGGCCTTACATGTTCGTTCGCAATAAGAAATATTATTTCATGTGGTCTGAAGGTGGCTGGACAGGGCCAGATTACAGCGTAGCCTATGCAGTTGGCGATTCACCATTTGGACCGTTCAAAAGAGTAGGTAAAATTTTGCAACAAGATCCAAAAGTAGCCACAGGCGCAGGCCATAATGGCGTGCTTCATATTCCGGGTACGGATGACTGGTATATTGTATATCATCGCCGGCCGTTAAACGAAACCGATGGTAATCACCGGGAAGTTTGTATAGACAGGATGTATTTTGATAAAGATGGAAATATCTTGCCGGTAAAAATCACGAAGGAAGGTGTAGATACGCATCCACTGAGAAAAAAATAAAAGAAAAATCCAATTATTTATAGGTTTGCTACAGCAGTGGAAATTCCCATTGCGTCAAAGAATAAAAATTCTTTGTATTTGTCGGTTTACTGTTGGTTGGAAATTACTTTATCTTCGATGGCAATACCAGGTCGCAATACCAGAATCCATTTTCAAAAGGGATTCCTTTA
>JAHEZA010000184.1 GCA_023251335.1 Chitinophagaceae bacterium
TAATTCGCCATTTTTGTGAGGCTGTTATTAAGACGTTTTGAAGTATCTCCAATTACAACGCCGAATGGAAATGTTTCTACAGAAATATTCCGGATGATCATTCCCTGGTATTTGTTAAATGCAACCTCGTTTCTTCTTAACAGGTTGGCGCGGTCCACCGGAGTTGTGTCTTTATGAAGACTACGCATCATCTTTTCAATAAAATCTTTTCTCTGTGAAATAACTTCTGCCCTGTTTTTTATTGTAACGCTGTCTTCATGAACTGCTGAAGTGTCCTTCTGTGCCAACAACGAAGAATGCAATGAGAAGAAAAAAAACATAGCAAAAAGAAATTTTATGGAATATTTCATCAGGTGCTTTAGTATGACACTATAAAAATAATCATTAAAAAACCGGGGATAGCCTCATGATTGCAATCTTTTGTTTAAGTAAACAAAACTTTTGTTAAGTTTATATGACCGAATTGAGAAATAATACAGCGAAAGATTGTCTAATTCCTTGTAAAATTATTAAACAAAGCACTCAAATTTTCCCCATCTGGCGGTCTAAACAAAGTTGCTTTTTACTTTTTCGATAAAATCCTGTTCAATCATTTTTTTTGCCATCAGGATCATATTATTAAAAGCGCCGGCGGTAGAGATTCCATGCCCGATTATAACGGGTTTATTTACGCCCAATACCGGGACGCCTCCATACATTTCAAAGTTAAACCGGTTGAAATATTCGTCATTTATATTTCTTTGCTGAACGATATCATAAATAGATTCGGCGAATTTCAGCAGGATGTTTCCCGTATAGCCATCGCATACATAGATGTCAGCTTTATCCTTTAAAAGATCACGCCCTTCTACATTTCCAATGAAATTGATTCGCTTGTTTTCTTTTAATAATGGATAGGCTGCCTGGCATAGAATGTTCCCTTTTCCCTCTTCCTCACCTACGTTTATCAATGCAACTCTTGGATTTTCGATATTTAGAATATACCTGGAAAACAGAACGCCCAACAAAGCGAACTGGGAAAGATTTTCTGGCTTGCAATCGGCGTTCAGGCCTACATCAACAAGAAGGGCAAGTTTTCCATTATCGCCTGGAATATAGGCGCCGATTGCAGGGCGGGAAATTCCATTGGTTGCCTTAATACTATATAACGCACCTACCATCATTGCGCCGGTATTGCCCGCACTAATAAAGGCATCGGTCTTTGATGCAGCTAATAAATGGAACCCAATTGAAATGGAGGATTGTTGTTTTTCCTTCAGCGCTTTTGTAGGGTGTTCCTGCATTTCAATTACCTGAGAAGCGTGAACCAAATTGATCGACGCTGAATCTATCAAATGCTCCCGGATGAGTGTATTTAGTTTAATTTCATCACCGATTAAGGTCAGTTGTACATCATCTTTATTTTGGGATAAAAAAAGTTCTACGCCTTTGATAGCCTCAAGAGGTGCGTAATCACCTCCCATCATGTCCAATGCAATATTCATAGCTTAGATTTTAACTTTATATGTTCGGATAAAAATAATCAGTTAATTTCAATTATAGCTCTTTCAAACATAAAAAATCCAAAGTGAACTTGATGTGATCAAATTCATCTTTGGATTTTTAAAAATTTTTAGAAGAAATTTTATAAGGCTTTAGATGGAGCCTTTTCTGAAACTACCTTTCCTTTATAAATTAATTTTCCTTCGCTCGTGTGCGCGCGATGGCGAACGTGTGTTTCGCCGGTAGTAGCATCCACACTCAAAGTAGGAGCATCTGCTTTATAATGTGTTCTTCTTTTTGCACTTCTTTGCTGACTGTGTCTGCGCTTTGGATTTGGCATAACCGTTGATTAAATAGATTAATTATTGTTTTTTCTTAAATTGTTCCAATCCTTTTTCCAAAGGATGATTATTTTCAATTGTCGTTGATTTCATTTTTTTTAGCACAGCCAATACCTCTTTGTTGCATTGTGGCCCGCCAATTTCCTCTTCACTGCACATCCGCTGGTTAGGAATGCTCAACATCACAAATTCATAAATCCAGTCGGCCAGGTGAATATGGCTTTCGGTTCTGGAAATATAATATACATAAGGATCTTCCTCATTCTGATTCATTTCTTCGGGATTTTCTACCTGTTTAACGACAAGATTAAATTCATCCCAGAGATCCATCAATAATGGGTTGCCACATCGGTCGCAGGACACGCTCACACTTCCCCCAATTTCGAATTTTAACAACATGAAGGAGTTGTTTTTTTCGAGCGAAAGTTTTACGGATGCGTCACAGTTGTTGAACTCAAGTTCATCTGTTCCTGTTACTTTATTGTTGGCAAAGAACTGATCATCTACCCGATAACTAAATTCATGAATTCCAGGTTTTAATCCTACAAAAGCAATGTCATATTCACGCCTGTTTCCCATAACAACTTATTAAAGGGCTGCAAAGTTAACTAAACTCAGTTAAAATGTTTTAAAAAAATGTTACTTTTCAGATTTGAACATTTCAATTCTAAAAACGGATAAAAATAATAGTAAGATTTCTTCTATATGTTGGTGATATTTTTAAGAAAGTGCATTAATATCATAACTTTAGTTTTTTAATCCCTATTCAAAGAATATGAATGAATTCAGATTAGACAGAAATGCATTTAGGATACGCCATATTAGAGATGCATCAGATTACCTTTATTGGGGAAGTAAGCCGATAACTGAAAGACCGAAGGCAGCCAATTGGCTAAACGGCATCGCATATAATTTTCCGGAAGACAATCCGCCCAAAATGAACAGAAATTATTTTAAAATCCGAAAAAGAAAATGATCGCGAGTATTTTTGTTATGAATTCAAGAATTTCAAAAAGTCTTCACTATTCGAAAAATCCAGGGTCAGGGAAATAATAACGATGAGTAAAAGAAACTTTAAGAATCGGAATGCCTGGATTATTGCTATCTGTTTTGTGGTGGTAATAAAATTACTTTCAGCGAATAAAATTTGGGTGGAAACTATTTACACTGATAAATTTTATTCTTTTTTTTCAAAAGTACTACGCATTATTTTCGGGTGGATTCCTTTTAGCCTGGGGGATATGTTATATCTTTTAGTTGGCTGCTGGCTTATTTGGAAAGCAATAGCGAATACTAAGATGTTGTTTAAAAAGAAAGTAACGAGAAAGTTGTTGCTTAAAAAAATACTTCGGCTGTTATTGGTTTTTATTTTTATCTACATTGTTTTCAATATTTTTTGGGGTATTAATTATAATAGAAAAGGTATTGCCTACCAATTACAATTAACTGAGTTAAATTATGACAGCGCCGATCTTAAAATGATACAGGCAGTTCTTGTGCAAAAAGTAAACGATGCAAAGTTGAGCGTGATGAACGGCCGGGAATTATATCCCGGTAAAAAGGAACTATTTAAAAAGGCTGAAGTCAGTTATAATTATGCAGAAAAGAAATATCCCTTTCTTCGATACAAACATTTATCTGTAAAATCTTCTCTGTACGGCTGGCTTGGAAATTACCTGGGATTTACCGGATATTACAATCCCTTTACGGGCGAAGCACAGGTAAACACCACCGTTCCAAAATTTTTGCAACCGTACATTGCTACTCATGAAATAGCGCATCAGCTTGGTTATTCCAAAGAAAATGAAGCAAACTTTGTAGGATACTTAGCAGCCATAAGTTCGCCGGATCCCGTTTTTCATTATTCTACCTACTTCGATCTTTTTTTATATGCAAACAGGGAGGTTTATTTTTTTGATTCCGTATCTTCAAAAAACGCACGAGAAAAATTAAATCCCTTTGTAAAAAAAGATATTGAAGAATTAATACAGTTTAATCGTGCGCATCGTAGCGTGGTCGAACCTGCTATCACATGGATGTATGGAAAATTCTTAAAACTGAATGAGCAGCCAAAGGGAATGCAATCTTATAATGCGGTAGTCGGCATGCTTATCGCGTATTATAAGAAGTATGGAGATATATAAATGGGATGGGCATTAGACAGCAGTGAACCCGTTCGACAAGCAGGCAAACAAAAAAGGCGGATTTTTATTTTATTTTTGAATGGCTATTATCTAATTATTGAAGCTTCAGTTGGGGAAATTTTTGTCGATGCACCATAAATATTATTTTTGGCACATTTTTTTAATGTTAATTTCATAAAAAAAATAAAATGATAAAAAAATATGCAATAGTGCTCGCCGCTTTTATGTTCTTTTCCAGTTGTGTAGCAAAGAAATATCTTGAACAATCTAAATTGGAGACTGCGCAGGTAAGGGCGGACAGTGCAAAACTTGCTGATAAAAATTCCTCATTGGAAGCAAATATTTCCTCATTAAATGGCCAGATTGACGATCTAAATAAAAAGATTACAGATCTTACAACCCAAATCAACCAACTTGGGGAGCAAACGTCGCAACAAAAGAATAAATTATCCCAAAGCCAGCAGGATCTGGAACAGCAGAAACAAAAGTTGGAACAATTACAGAATTTACTGGCTCAGCAAAAAGCAGCTTCCGAGGAATTAAAAAGTAAAATGGATGAAGCCTTGAAAGGTTTTAGCTCCAGCGACCTTTCGGTAGAGCAAAAAAATGGGAAAGTATATGTGAGCCTTTCTGAAAAATTATTATTTCCTTCCGGAAGCGCCGTGGTAAATCCCCAGGGAGTAGATGCGCTGGCAAAGCTTGCGGCGGTACTTAACCTGAATAACGATGTGGCGGTAGAGATAGAAGGCCATACCGATAGTATTCCCATCAGAGGGCGGTATAAAGACAATTGGGATCTAAGTACGGCAAGGGCCAATTCTATTGTGAGGATACTTGTAAATAATTATAAGGTTGATCCAACAAGAGTAATTTCTTCAGGCCATAGTTTTTATGAACCTGTTGCCGCCAATTCGACACCGGAAGGAAGGGCGAAAAACAGAAGGACAGATATTATCCTTTCGCCAAAACTTGATGAAATGTACAAGTTGTTGAACGGAATGTAGGACATTGGGATATAATAAATCATCAACCTGGTTGGACATCAGGTTCTGCTGTTTTTATTCCATTTTTTGTTAATCTTTTCGAGAATAGCATTTAATCCCATAAGAGTTCCATTGAAATAATTATTCTTTTTAAAATAAGGCAACACATTTTTATTCACAATTTTGTACTTATCGTAATCGGTAATATAAATATCTAATCCAAAATCGGAACTAATATAGATCGTTTTATAATCTTTGCAAATGCAAATAACCATGCCATTGCTTTTGCTAATTTTTCCGATACCCCAGATTTTCAGGAGGCGGTAAGTAAATTCATCGAATTGATCTGCGGCTACCATATTTGAATCAACTGTAACTATTGCGATTTCAATGCTTGTGCTTTTTTCAAAATGCTGAAGGATAGATTCCAAAGAATCTTCCTCAGCTTCTGTATATAGTCCTTCAAAATCGTTTACCCAGCCAACCGCACCGGGTAACGTATCCCAGATGGATTGACGATAGGTGCTCAGTTCGGACGGAGTCATCGTTCTGTAAGGATTGTAATTGGGCACATACTGGGCCTCTCCATCTAACACAAAAAGAAATAAAAAAAATGAGCAAGTAAAAAATATCTTCATGCATGAATCAGTTTGGTTTGGACAGTTGTAAAAATAAATAAATAATCTTTTCGAATACAAAAGAAAAATCTTTTGTATTCGAATGCAATGCTTTTTCTCAAAAATGTCGACTTCACTACCATACCTTTGCCCTTGTATAGAAAGCGTTATAAGACTGATTCTATTATGAAGTTTTCGCCCGACTAAAATAAACATTATGACAGAAAGAAGAGAATTTTGGCAATGCGGGCC
>JAHEZA010000185.1 GCA_023251335.1 Chitinophagaceae bacterium
TATGGTAGCGAGACACCCGTAAATTTCAGTGAAAAAGAACTAAAAATATTGCAATTGATTGGGGAAGACAAAACCACCGAAGAAATATCAAAAATAGTTTTTTTAAGCCCGCGTACCATTGAAAGTATTCGGCAAAATATGAAAAACAAGGTGGGTGCCAAAACAATTGGCGGTTTGATAATGTATGGCATGCGCAACAAAATAATTGAATAGAATTCCTGTCTTTCTGTTGGGAGATCGTTCCACTGTCTTAAAATCGATCTAACAATTACAGTAAATCAACATTTATCCGTTATTTTTATTCTTCGTACCCACACTTCAGATCCCATTCGCAAACTCAATATAGTAAAGGCTCATGATGTCATGTACTTTTATTTTAAGCGATTCATAATTTTCTTTTTGGGTAACATGAACCGGCGGAAGAAAATGCATCTCCATTTGTGAAGGCCAGAAATAAAATGCTTTTCCTGGTGGCAATATTTTTTTAGTATTAAAAATTAATGCAGGTAAAATCGGAACACCGGTTTCGATTGATAATCTAAAAGCGCCGTCGTGAAATTCTTTTAGTGGCAAATCGGTTCTGTTGCGCGTACCTTCGGGATAAATACACATATGTATTCCCATATTCAAAACTGCTTTCATTTTACTGAAGCTACCCCTTCTACTATCCCTATCCTTTCTGTCAACGAGTATTGAGCCTCTTTTATAAATCAATCCAAACAAAGGTATTTTGGCCATCTCAGCTTTCGCAATTGTTTTGTTAGCGCCGGGAATAAAAGGTGTCGTAACTGGCACATCCATCAATGAATTATGATTACAAACGACAATATATTTTTCGCCTGGTTTGAAATTTTTCTTTCCCTTAATTTTCAGGCTGCAACCCGTAAGAAAAAAAAATAACAGCATCCAGGCTTTAGAAATTTTCCTGAAAATTTGTGTTCGTCGCGGCTCTGCTATTAATCCAATCATCCAAATTATTAATGCAACCGGTAGTAGTGTAATTATAAAAACAAGCAACGCCCAGGATGCAAATATTTTAGCCAATAGATTTTTCAAAATAATTTTTTTAAATGGAATTAAAGTTTCCAGTCAATAGGAGTTTTATTTTGTTTCATGAGCAATTCATTAGTTTTGGAGAAGTGTTTACATCCGAAAAAACCATGGGCGGCGCTAAAAGGCGAAGGATGAGCAGCCTTTAAAACAAAATGTTTTGTCTCATCAATAAGTGACTGTTTTTCCTGCGCAAATTTTCCCCATAATAGAAATACGATTCCATTTTTTTCCTCTGAAAGTTTTTGAATAACATGATCCGTGAATTCTAACCATCCGATTTTTGAATGGCTTCCCGGCTCATTCTGCCGAACAGTTAATGAAGCATTCAATAACAAGACGCCTTGCCGAGCCCATTTTTCAAGATTACCAGTTGCCGGAGTTTCGATACCGAGATCATTCTTTAGCTCTTTGAAAATATTTACAAGAGAAGGTGGCGGCGCTATGCCATCAGGCACTGAAAAACTAAGCCCGTGTGCCTGTCCACGGCTATGATAAGGGTCCTGGCCTAAAATAACCACTTTCACTTTTTCAAAAGGTGTTTGCTTAAATGCATTAAAAATAAGGGGACCGGGAGGGTAAATAATTTTTCCGGATGCTTTCTCCGCTTTTAGAAAAGTAATAATGTGCTGAAAATAGGTTTTGCTAAATTCGTCCTTCAATACTTTTTTCCAGCTATCTTCTATCTTTACATCCATATTCTTTCCTTTTTATTAGATGAAGGTTTCTGTTGAAATACGAGTGATGAAGAAATATCACCTTTGATTTAATGAACGAAATGTTTTTGGGAGAAATGAATTTATACCCAAAAGATTAAAAAGTGACCCCGGAACGACTCGAACGTTCGACCCACAGCTTAGAAGGCTGTTGCTCTATCCACTGAGCTACGGGGCCAGTTATATGAATCAACCTTATTTTCAATTTTTTGACCAGCCGGAAAAAGTTTTGCAAATATAGTTTAATTGATTTTCTGATTAAAAAAGAGCGCTTCATATTTAGGAAAAATGGGCTAAACGTGCGGATTTCAGAAAAATAGAAATCTTCAAAAATTATCGGTTTACTGTGAATCATCAGGATTCATTTTCTTCCATGATCATCATCTTCTCAAACAATTTTTCATATTCGGCATTCGCCTTGGATAATTGTTCCTTTTTCAAATTGTATTTTTTCTCTGCTTCAATAAATTTTTCATGATCAGAATAAATTTCGGGCAGCGCAAGTGTGGCTTCTAATTGTTTTTTTTCTTTTGTGGTTTTAGAAACTTCTTCTTCTAATAACTCAAATTGTTTTTTTAATTTTTGCAATTCTTTTTGTTGATCACGATTTTCAGACGTACGATTGTTTTGTTTAGTTTCTGCTTTTTTCTCAACAGGAGTTGCTTCTTGCTTTTTAACTTTGGTATTTTCCAATGCTTTTCTTTCCTGTTTCCATCGTTCCCACTCGTCATACGTTCCCACAAACTCTTTTATCTTGTAATCTTCAATCTCCCATATCTTGTTGGCAGTTTTGTTTACGAAATACCGGTCGTGACTTACAAGGATATAACTTCCTTCATATTTATTCAATGCTTCAATAAGCAAATCAACCGAGTGCATATCGAGATGGTTCGTAGGCTCATCCAGCAATAAAAAATTAGCTTTGCTAACAATCGTCTTCGCAAGTGCAACTCTTGCTTTTTCACCACCGCTTAATACTTTTATTTTTTTCTCCACATCATCGCCGCTGAATAAAAAACACCCCAATAAAGTCCTTAACTCCAGTTCTGTTTTTCCGCTTCCTGAATAATTCATTTCTTCCAAAACCGTATGTTCCAAATTCAATGCTTCCAACTGGTGTTGCGCATAAAATGCATCTTTTACATTATGGCCTTCTATCCTCTCGCCTTCAAAAGATTCCACGCCCGCTACCATCCTAAGCAAAGTTGATTTTCCTTTTCCATTGGCACCAATCAATCCTATTTTATCGCCGCGGTTTATTTCTGCACCGGTATGTTCCACAATTTTTACATTGCCAAAACTCTTGCTCGCATCTTTTAAGGTGCATAAAATTCTTCCGGGCTGATGACCAATTGTGAAGTTGATGCGCATATTTGGCCTTTCCAACTCAGTATTTTCTATTCGTTCAATTTTATCAAGGCGTTTCATAATACTCTGTGCCTGTGCAGCCTTGGAGGCTTTTGCTTTGAAACGTTCTACAAATTTTTCCTGTTGCCTGATATAGTCCTGCTGATTTTCATAGGCACGTTTTTGCAATTCGATACGCTGTTCCTTTTCCTGCAGATAATAGGAATAATTACCTGTATAAAAATGCAATTCCTGCTGATAAAGTTCTACAATTTTGGTAACCATCCTATCAAGGAAATACCTGTCATGAGAAACAATTACCACAGAGCCACGGTAATGTTGCAAATATTTTTCAAGCCATTCAATAGAAGGTAAATCCAGGTGATTGGTGGGCTCATCCAGCAACAGAACATCGGGGTTCATCAAGATCATTTTTGCCAGCAAAACCCTCATCCTCCAACCGCCACTAAATTCTTTGTATGGCCTTTGCAGGTCAAGGTTAGCGAAGCCAAGGCCTTGTAAAATTTCTTCCGTTTTATGGTGAATTTCGTATCCTCCGAGAATTTCTAATTCGTGTAACTTATCGCCATACAAATGTGCCAACGATTCATCGGAAGTTTTTTCTAATTCAATTCCTATTTGCTCTATTTCTTTTTCCAGTTGCTGCACCCGCTCAAAGGCGCTTAACGCCACTTCCAGAATCGAATCTTCGGTATCAAAACTTAACAGGTCCTGGTGAAGAAAGCCAATAGTGGTTTCCCTTCCCTTTTCAACGGTGCCTGAAGAAGGAAGATATTGATTGGTTAATACTTTTAATAATGTTGATTTCCCGGTTCCATTATAGCCGATAAGCCCGATTCTTTCATTTGGCTGAATATGCCATGTGGCATCTTTTACAATTACTCTCGCACCAAATTCGAACGTAACATTTTGTAGTCCTAATAACATATTGAAATAGCAAATAACAAATTTTGAATAAAGTTCCTAAAACTATCGGGGAAAATTAACCGCCAAGTTTTAAAAGCGTGCAAAATTAAGAAAATATGGGCATTCGACCTTTATATGTATAACGAAAACAATTTTAGGGACCTGAATATCTGAAGCGTTCAAAAATTTGATTAATTCAGCGCTACATTAAAGGTTGCCTCTTTTTTATTCGCGTATGTTTTTACCACATTATACAACGTATCTCTTTCTACGGCTTCGCGGCCTGCCTGTGATATTAAAAGAACGAGTTCATCGGTGCTCATCGCCGGATTTTGTTCTTCGCTTCCTGCCATCGAATATATTTTTGTGGAATCATCAATCGTTCCGTCCATATCATCCACCCCAAAGGATAAAGAAAGTTGCGCATTCTGCCTCCCGAGCATGGGCCAGTATGCTTTTAAATGTGGAAAATTATCCATGTAAATTCTGGCGACAGCATACATTTTCATGTCTTCAATAATGGATGATTCGGAAACGTGACTCATGTCATTGTTCTTATTGCGGAATTTTAGCGGAATAAATGTATTAAAGCCATGAGTTTTATCCTGCAAATTTCTTAACCTACTCATGTGATCTATGCGATGGCCATAATTTTCTACGTGCCCGTAAAGCATAGTAGCATTGGTATGCATTCCCAGTGCATGAGCTTCTTCGTGAATTTTCAGCCAGCCTTCCGCACCTACTTTATCTTCGCAAATTTGATTTCTTATTTCTGGTGCAAAAATTTCTGCACCGCCGCCGGGTAATGATTGTAATCCCGCTTCGTGCAGCCTTTTCATTCCTTCTTTCACAGATAATTTTGCCTTATGAAACATATAATCCAATTCCACTGCAGTAAATCCTTTTACATGAAGTTCGGGCCTGTGTTGTTTTATCTGTGAAATAAAATCGCAAAAGAAATCGAGATTCATTTTTGGATGAACACCCCCCACAATATGAACTTCTGTTACGGCCTTTCCATCATAGCTTTTTACGATATCCATCATCTGTTCCTTCGTCAAAGCCCATCCTTCATCGCGATGAGCATACAATCTTGAATAAGAGCAAAATTTGCAGGAGAAAACGCAAACATTGGTAGGTTCAATATGGAAATTCCTGTTGAAGTAAGTTTTATTGCCATGCTTTTTTTCCCTGATGTAGTTGGCTAATGTAGCGCTAAGCCCCGGACTGGCCTTTTCAAAAAGAAATAATCCTTCTTCATCAGTTATTCTTTGATCGTCAATGATTTTTTCGAGAATAGATTTAAAGATTTTCCCTTCGGGTAAATTATTTATTAATTGCAATAGACCTTTTTCTTTAATGGTTTGTTCCATGTTGCAAAATTAAGTGTTTACACTATAGGATTGATAGAGTTTTGTCATCTGTCAGATGAGAGCTGTATATCAAAATTTCAATTTCGTTTCGTACGATTCCTGTTCAAATCGTAGTGAAAATATTCGGGTTCTTTATCAGTAAATGGAATAAAAACAATCAATTTTTAGTCTACGAAAAAAATCTCGGTTGAAATGATCTTGAATCCAAAAAAAAACGAGAAAATATTTGGATTAATAAATTTCTTCTCTATTTTTGTCGCTCCAAGGCAGCTCGCCCGCTCTGGAGTTTCCTCCAAAAATCTTCTGAAAACATCTGAAACGGATTTTTTACCTATTCATTATTCCTTGTTTAAAGCCAC
>JAHEZA010000007.1 GCA_023251335.1 Chitinophagaceae bacterium
CTACAGCCACATTTGCAAAAAGAATGTTTTGGATTTCTTCGTGGTAAATAAGGAAATCAATCGTTTGCGTTTATTTTTACAGAACCACGCAAGGCAAACTACTGCGATGAAAAGGACAAAGATATTTTCAATAAGTAAAAAAATAAAAGTTTGTATATTGCTTCTCTTTTTTAAAATCAAAATAATCTTCATGAAAAAAATTGCTATTGTGTTTGTTTGTATTGTTTGCGTTTTATCGCTTACGAAATGTAATTCTTCTGATTCAAAAACTTCTTCAAATTCAGACTCTACCATGACCAGCGTCACTTCCGATTCGTTTAATGTAAAAGACAACTGGAAAATCGGTGTACAAATGTGGACTTTCAGAATGTTTCCTTTTTCTGAAGCATTGGATAAAGTGGATAGCGCAGGTGTGAAATACATCGAAGCGTATTGGGGGCAGCCATTAGGTGCCGGTTTGAAAGATAGTTTCGGTATCCGAATGTCTGATGAAAGCAAAGCGAAAATTAAAGACATGCTTAAAGCAAAAGGAATCAGCATAGTAGCCATGGGTGTAATAACGCCAAAGACAAGAGAAGAATGGAAAAAAGCTTTTGACCTTGCCAAAGAATTTGGACTTAGTTATATCACGGCGGAGCCAATCAAAAGCCAATGGGATATGGTGGATAGCATGGCGGGCGCATACGGAATAAAAGTAGCCATCCACGACCACCCAAAACCTAATATGTATTGGAGTCCCGATTCTGTATTAGCAGCCATGCAAGGTCATCCAAATATCGGTGCATGCGCGGACCTGGGGCATTGGGCCAGGAATGGCTTAAATCCTGTTGATTGTCTTAAAAAACTTGCCGGGCATGTGTATGGTGTACATTTGAAAGACATCGTAAAGTTTGATGATACAAAGGCTGACGATACAATTGTCGGTAAGGGCGTTATTGATTTTCCGCCCATATTCCAGGAATTAAAAAGGCAACATTTTCATGGAATGTTTTCTATCGAGCATGAATCCAACTGGTATCATAACCTTCCTGACGTAATAGAGATAGTGAAGTTTTATGATGACCAGGTAGATAAGCTGAAATAATTTGAGGTCTTAAATTTTAGAGAGCCTTTATTTCTTTTCTTCGTGAAGAGAATTAAAGGCTTTCCTTTTGGCAAAATCTTTTGTGATGATTAACTGATTAACCATTTTGTTTATGGTTTGGTGTGAGTTAAAATTCAGTAAACGAACAAATAGGAGGAATTTTTATTTTTTCATGCTTGCCGTTTCATGATTTTTTTTTTGAAAATGGAGATTATGGTTTTACTTGTTTGCCTACTAAAGAATACGATTCTTCCATCCTAATCTTTTCCAGTATTGTGAAATTAAAATATTTGCGACAAAAGTGCTTTTATTCAACCAAAATGTCGTACATTTGGAGAAAGAAAGAAAATGGACACTCAATCAAAAAAAATAAAGCCATACAATTTAGAGGAAGATACGCCTTCTATAGTATCAGAAGCTGCAGTTCAATATGAAACACTGCGTGTAATTTTGGGAGGTAATAAAACGGTGAAGACATCATTGGCAGGTACTTTTGATTTGATTGCGCTCTCGCGCTCTGGTATTAAAAAGTCCACTTTAAAATCTTTAGCAGATTATCTCGGGATCACCATGGAAAGATTAAGCGCTCTTCTGCATTCTTCTTACCGGAATATTCAACGAAAAGATAATGATGATCTTCTTGATACACTAAAAACTGAAAAGGTTTTGGAACTGGCAGCCTTTGCCCAACGCGGTATTGAGGTGATTGGCGATAAGCAATCTTTTGCTGAATGGGTTCGTAGTCCCCTTGTTGCTCTCGGAAATAAAACGCCTCTTGACTTTTTAGATACTACTTTCGGTATTCAGATGGTTACTAAATTATTGGGCCGCTTAGAGCAAGGTGTATATTCTTAAATAGAATGACTACTTTTTAATGGAACTATACCGCATTACACAGGAAAAATATGCCGAAGATCTTTCCGGGAACGGATCGCGGATTTTCGGGGGGAGATGGAATAGCGAAGGGGTCTTCGCGCTATACACTTCGAGCTCACGGTCAATGGCATTGTTAGAAACATTGGCGCATACGCCCGCTAAAATGCTCAACGCAAATAACTATCAATTAATTACCTTATCACTTCCCGATAGCATTGAGCCGGTCGGAATTTTATTGTCCTCTTTGCCAGGCGGATGGGATGCGCCGGATACACGCCCTTTCACAAAACGCATTGGCGATACATTTATAAATGAGAATAAAGCGTTGTTACTTTCAGTTCCTTGTGTGCTAATGCCGGAGGAAGTTAATTATGTATTGAACCCGCTTCATAAAGATATTAGGAAAGTGAAATTGGTACATAGAAGAAGAATCTATTTTGATAAACGAATTGATGTGATTAATTGATACTTCGGGTTTCCTAAATAAAAATCTTTGATAACGGTTTGTTTACTATATAAATTTTTAATTATCCTAACTCTCTCTTTTCCCTTCCATTAATAACTGTAAGGCATTGTCAAAATTTCCTGCAGCAGCTACTTCACCTGAGTTAACAAAGAAAATTTCATCTGCATTTTCAATCGTATTCAAGCGATGAGCAATAATTACTTTTGTAGTAGACGGCGGTAATTTTTGCAATATATCTTCCAATAATTTTTCGGTGATGGTGTCAATGTTGGCGGTAGCCTCATCTAAAATTAACAGATCCGGTTTGCGCAACACGGCCCTTATAAAAGCAATCAATTGCTTTTCTCCAAGACTCATAGAATCGCCACCAGCAGCGATCTTGGTATTTAATCCATTTTCGAAACGGCTTATTAAATCTTCTAATCCTTCTTTTTTTAATGCCTGGTTCAATTGCTCATTATCAAAAAGTTTATAGGCCTCATTTCCATATAAAATATTCTCGCGCACGGTACCGTTGAATAGAAAGGGCTCCTGCAAAATGAATCCAATTCTTTTGCTCAATTCGGCGGGCGTATAGCTTCGCAGGTCATTTCCATTTAGAAACACATTTCCTTCTGTAGGGTCGTATAATCTTGCAAACAATGAGGCCGTAGTGGTTTTGCCGCCGCCCGTGGGTCCCACAAATGCATACGTTTTTCCCTGGTCCAGTTTAAAATTAATATCATGCAGTACTTCCTTTCCTCCAGGATATTTAAACGAGACATCATTAAAAGATAACAAAGGAGCGTCAGCGGTTTTTGTGGAAATGCTTTCCACTTTCTGTGGCATATCAGATTCTAAATTTAGAATAACGGATATCCTGTCCCACGCTGCCATCGCAGTTTGGAAGCTTGCCCATAAAGTGGCAAGCTGTCTAAGCGGTTGATAAAAATATTGTATGTAAGCAATGAAACTAATCAATAACCCAATGGAAAAATTTCCTATTGAAATCAAATAAATTCCAAAAGCGAGAACGATTAATTGCGCGATATTAGAAAAGAGTGTAAAGACTGGAACAAAAACGCCATTTACCAAACCCGCGCCCACAGAGGCTTTGTAGTTAATTGCATTTGCTGAATTGAATTTATTCCTGAAATAATCGCGTCGGTTAAAAGCAACAATCGTTTTAAAATTGCCCAGGCTTTCCTGTATTTCGGCGCTTAGCCCACCCGTACTTTTCAGGCTTGCGGCGTTTTTTTTCTTCACCAGCGGTGATATAATGCCCACAAATATGAGGATGAAAACCGCCGGGGCCAAACCTGCCAATCCGAGCTCGACATGGATCACCAAAAGAAATATAGCCGCACCAGCCATCATAAAAATACTATCTACAAATTGGAGAAGTGATTGCGAAAAAAACTGGTTTACTCTATCTGTATCATTGTTGATCCTTGATATTAGATCGCCTGCTTTATTTTGATTAAAGAATGCGACAGGCAGGCTTTGAATTTTATTGAAAACGGCATTCCGAAGGCTATACAACATGCGCTGGCCAATGCTTCCCATTATTTTTGTTTGCAAATAGTCTGTTACGGCCGAAATAAGATAAAGGCCTAATAGAATTCCAGTGAATAATATTAGCCCCCGATAAATTTTTGTTTGTATATAATGATCAATCGTGTATCCAATTAAATAAGGTGTAAACATTCCTATTCCTGAGTTCAGTGCCATCACAGCGAAAGCGATGATGAGATTCTGTTTTTCTTCCTTCATGAAGATCAACATCTTTTTTAGTGCTGCCTTTGTAGAAGTTTTTTGTTCGATGTTTAAATTATAATCCATCGTAGTCTTTCTAAAGTTTTGATGGCAAAAGTAAATGCAATTTTTTTTTCTGGCTGATTAGTTTTCGGTAAACGAATGTCTATTGGCGGTAAAAAAATGTGGGAGCGATTTCAGCAATGATTTTTTAGGAATTAACATTGCATTGATGCAACAACTTTGCCTCGTACTTTTCGAACGAATTGTATGGTGAGATTATAGATATAATCAGTGAATAAATAAATAACGGAAATTCTTATTCATAAAATGTTGAAACATTAAAAAAAGAATCCCGTAATTTTTCAATGACTATGTAAGTTAGAAAGGATTAATGGCATGAGGCTGTGCGTTTATATTATCAAAGTATTTTTGCCAATACTAATCATCCAATCCGCATTGCTTCATAAAATTATTGGTAAATACTTTTCGGGCTTCAACAGATAAGAGAAGCTTTCGGCAATTTTTCCATTTTTCGATTCTTTCATTCCCATACATCTTCTGAAGTAGGGAAGGGTTGAGGCTGAAATTAAATTTGCCCCAGTGCATTGTAAACGGAATGGATAATTCATCCAGCCGGTTCCAGACTTTTTCGATAAAGGTCCTGGATAATTGAGAGTCAACGCCATCCAGTTCCATTACACAGGTTTTATCAAAATGTGTAAATCCCAGCAACGCACCTGTGCCTTTTACGTATCGCAAAGCGAGCGCACCGGCAAATGGGAATTCCTTATTAATAGCCACAATTTCTTCCAATACCTGGCTGGCACTGTCAGTATGAACTCCTATGGCAGCGCTGGCCGCTTTCCCCCTGAATTTGGTATTGCTGAAAGTTTCGCCCACCGTGCCGGTCATATTATCACCAGCGGTGAAGGCCAATGGAAATAATTTATTTACTAATCCCGGCACGAGGAGCGATGAAAGGCCCGGACCAAGACCATCAAGCACCGTTTGCATTACACCAAGCAAGTCATCTCCGTAGGTAAAGCCTTTGTCATCAATCTTTATTTTCGTGTAATCATCCCTGTAAGGGATCTTATACATAGTTTTAATATAGACACCATTTTGAGCGTTGTTGGGTTCAAACTTTTGAAGATTTACTAAAATTTCAAAATGATACATTTCTTTATCCGGAGAAACAGGCGGGTAGGGGAGCACATCAAGGATGTCTGAAAAATCAAGATGATTCATGGCTTTTTTCAAAGCATCGTTATATACTATATTTCCCAGGCGGTATTGTTCCAATAAAAATATGGGTTCAGATTCTATGAGGATTCCGTGAATAAATCCGAAACTTCCAAAGCTGACTACTGCCGAATTGAACATGTCATCGTCCTGGATAAGCTCTGCGCCAAGCCATTTTATAAAATCATTCGAAGCTACAGGATTTGATTTTTTTTCAATCCAAACATGTCTGTCGGGCCCGACTACTATATGCAGCCCAACGATAGAATCATGAACAGCTCCCACATTAACACCAGCGCCATGAGTATTAGTAGAAGTGCACCCGGCAATCGTTTGGCCGTTACTGGCTCCCGAAGCCCGCAACGATCTTTTGGGATTGGAATCCTGTTCTAATTTTTCGTCGAGGTCCAGTACACTTATTCCGCATTCTGTAAAAAAGAGATTGGCTGCCAGGTTTCCTTTTTGTAGATATTCAGGCGCTACAAAAGAATTTTTAAGATTGTACGTAAGTCGCAACGCCTTCGTATCTACCAGCCCTCCTTCGCAGACTGCTACTTCGGAAAATGACCATCCGTTACCCATTGCGCGTAATGGAAGATTATTATCAATGCCATACTGAATAAGCCATTGAAAATTTTTTGTCGTATCAAAATACGGATTGGAAGATTGAGAAGAAGGTATGCTTAGTTTGAATGAAGCATTCTGCTTAAAAGTATGGACAAAGTTTTCGTGGCCATTTTCCCACGTTGTAATGGGAAGCAATGAAATGCCATGAGGTAAATCAGTGAGCGAAGTCATAGATGTATTTTTTAATTGTGGCCTAATGAATCGGTGGGTGGGCTGTAAGGTGCGCAACTCCATTCTACTCTTTGAGGCATTACAATGCCAAGCGAACAAAAGGATATAATTACAAAACCAAAATTATTTTTTACCGCTACCTGATCCAGGTGATTAAACCGTTGATCACAGGGAGGATGAATATCTTTTGGCTGCACCAGCCCCCAAAAGTATGACCAGGTAGTTTTAGAATTTAATGGATTATTCGCAAAAGTATCGGAATCATATTTGGTAACAACCCTGGTAGTAGTGCAGGAATACAGTGATGAACCCAAGACCATCATTAAAATAAAGAATACATTGCGGAAGCTTTTTGGGGCAATCATATTAAATTATTTTACCAAATTTAATATATTTTAATGAAGGGAAAATTATTTTTTATAGATCGAAAAAGAATTACAATTATTGTTATTTCCCAGGAAAAGCTATGTTTTACTATCATCCAGCAAACGAACAAATAAGTTCATTTTTTATTTTGAACCAGATGGCTAAACATTTTCTGGGTTAGATCATGGGTCTAACGGTAATCCGTAGACTTGATTTTAAAAATTGAATATTATTATTATTTTTAGAACAACTCGAAAAATGATTATGATTTTCTACAACAATCAAGATTAGTTACCCGGCCACGAAATCTAAACGGCATAGGCTTAATGCAGCATTTAGTCTCCCTTTTTTTAAATGATCCGTCAGTTGAATAAGACGGGGATAATATAAATTGTATTCCTTCTGGTAAACTGTTTTCAGATTTTCTTCTTCAAGATGCGACAATTTCCCATCAAAGGCCGCAGAGATGGTAAACAAGTCCAATAAAAAATTACGTTCTTTTTGAGACACCAGGTCCAGGGTTTCCAAAAATAGATTCCAATCATCGTACTTGTTTTCCTTTTGCAAACCCAACAATTGCTGAAATCTTATTAACAAGATCATCATATTGGGATGATAATTTTGTGCCATTACTACGGCGTTTCCGATTGCTCGTAAACATCCTGTTTGAGCAAGTGGCGAAAGTTGTGTCAGTATTTTTTCGTGTAAAATTTCTTCAGCTATCTGGTTGGCCAATGCAAATCCAAATAACCGCAACCTGGCTTCGTGTACTACTCTTCTGATGATTGCCGCATTCCAAAAGCATTCCACAACCAGCGCAAAATATGAAACGGAAACTCCCTTTACGGTTTCTCCAACGGTAAGTAAAAGAAGATTTTTGGTAACGACGTTCGTCAAAAATATTTTTGCTTTATATAAAAGCCCAAGGATTAACAGATTCTTTTTTGAAATGCGTTTGAAGGGATCGATCCCCAGTATTTTTAATTCCGGATCAGGCAACTCAAGTGCTGTCCTTGAAAGAATATGTGGTACGCTGAAAACGCCGCCTTGCAACAGATCGCTTTTCGATGCGCGCATATTTATGATTTCGCTTACTTCGTAAACGGCTTTTAGCGCTATCAGAAAAAGAAGGTAAAGCTCAATGCTAATGCAAACAATTGAGACTACTGCCACCCATCCATAGTGAATAACAAAGGGCTGGTCTGTGAAATAAATATTTACCCAGATAGTGGGGAAAATGCATACTATGCCGACAATGCACGAATATAAAATTCCATTTCTTGTAATGCGATTTACCTTTTCCGTAAGTTCCTCATCAGTAAAATTGAAGACCTGGTGGTCTGCATTTTTGCGCCAGAAAAATTTGAGATAATAGATACCAAACTTTTCCAGCAGGGAGGACTTTATTTCGGGAATTTGAAAATGGTCTTGCAATCGTTTCTAGATTGAATATTTGCGTAAAGGTAGCGAGCAACATTAATTATCGCCTGAACTAATTTCTGGCCTGGCGCCCAATTACGCAATTCAGATGAGAAGAATTGCTGGTAGAAATTATTTTTCCATTGATTCTAAAGGTAATTTTGCTTTGTACTGAGCAGTAAACCAACTTTTTTCGACGATTTTTATTTTTAAACTTTCAACCCGTTTTTTCAACCGGAAATCAGTGCAGCTTGCTGGTGGCCTAAAGCAAATTGGTTTCTTTTAAAAATGAAATTATTTTATCAGAAGCTCCTGCATTTTTATAAACGTAGTTTTTTGCAGCGTTGCTTCGCATCAATAATTCTTCTTCGTTATTTAGTAGTTCATTTAAAATCTTTTCAAGTTCAAGTGCATGATTAATACTAATGGCTCCTTTACATTCGATCATTTCTTCTGCTTCAAAGTTTTTTTCATATTCAGGGCCAAAGATTACAGGCTTCCCATATACCGCCGCTTCGAGAATATTATGAAGCCCGTCATCACCAAAGCCTCCACCAACATAAGTTATAATGGCATAGTGATACAATCTGGAAAGTGTTCCAATGTTGTCAATAATGAGGCAATTTCGTTGGATGTCTGATGTCCGATGTGAGATGTCTGCTGTCTGGATTGTGATGTCGGTTGTCGGCGGTCTGTTGTTAATTATTCTTTTTGTCCACTCCGAGTAGAGAACCGAATCAGGAAATCCTTTCTGTACATGGGCCAGGTTTTCTGAATCAATTTCGTGCGGTGCGATAATAAATCTCATTTCCGGATGTTGCCTTACAAAATGAGTCCATTCAGCTTCATCTTCTTCCCAGGTGCTTCCCATTACGATCACTTTACTTTCGCCACAAAATTCTTTAATGCCCGTAACTTCGGTAAACCCTTCAACTATATTAATTACCCTGTCGCAACGCGTATCGCCTGAAACAGTAATTTTTTCCGGTGAGATTATCTTTTGTAATTGTTCTTTTGAATCTTCATTTTGAACAAAGAAATGTGTAAAGCAACTTAAGATATTTCTATAAAAGCTTCCATACCATTTAAAGAAAACCTGGTTACTGCGATATACAGATGAAATCATCAACAGGGGGATATTTCGTTTCCTAATCTCCCGTAAATAAAAATGCCAGTATTCATATTTTACCCAAAGAACCAAATCCGGCTTTACAATATCCATCCATTTTTTTGCATGAATTCTGGAATCCATTGGAAGATAGAAGACGTTTGGAAAATCCTGTTTGCTTTTAATGATTTCGTATCCTGAAGGAGAAAAAAATGATACCACGAATGTGGCAGTGGGATGTACTTCTCTTATTTTTATTAATACAGGACGTACCTGTTCAAATTCTCCGAGACTGGCACAATGCACCCAGATTCTTTTTCGCTCCTTTGTTGATGGTAATATATTTTTTAATTTCTTAAAGACCTGTCGTCTCCCGGTAATCCACATCTTTGCCTTTGGGTTCCAGAACGCAACAAAATAAATTCCGGCTTTATAAAAGAATAGAAATAGATGGTAGAATATGATCAAATAGTGTAATTAAGTTGCAAAGCTAACCGGAAATTTAAAAACAAAAAGTCATTTATTAAAAATAAAAAAGGCCGCCCTTTTAGGACAGACTTTACTCTGTGATGTAATAAATCAAGCTATTACTATTTATTTTAAATATCCATAGTATTCATCGTCTGTTGCGCAATCCCACCAAACAGGCATACTCCAAATATTTGGATCGATGGCATGAGGATTCAAAGCAAGTGTATTAATAGAATTGTAATTTATTTCATAAGTTGGCGGTAATGCCCAACGGCGCATCCAATACCTGGGGTCTGTTGGGGAACCACCCGTCAGTTGAGTTTGGCCTGTAAATAAGGGGCCTCGTTGATAACCTGGATATACAACGCCAAAACTACCTACATCACCGGCACTAAAATCAAACCGGCGCATATCGTTCCAATTTTCAATACTACAGCCCATTGCAAGATATTTTTGCAACATGATATCCGACATCGTCAAAGTACCTGCACTCTGACAAACAGCATCGCTTAGAAGATAGGCGCTGATATCATCCGGATTCATGGGTGCCATATCAGGATTAGTGGCAGTATATCCGGCGCCTTGCCATTCGTTTAGCTTGGTCTGCATCATATCCAAATTGGCCTGGATTCCTGCCATATATGCTGTATAAGCATTTCCCGCATCCCCTTGTCTCATATAAACTTCGGCCTTAATAAAGCACATTTCATGATAAGTCAAAATTTCCTGGTCGGAGACAGGCCGAACCTGGAAGGAGCCTGTAGAACCAACGACACCGGCATTAAACGCGTCTATTGAAGGATACCAACTAACATCCGTTGGAGGCTGATCGGGGTTGCCCGATGTGGCAAGAGCGCTGCTGCGCAGGTTTACATACACGGTATCTCCGGCCCGTACATAATTCGTATTGTTTATATATATAGAACCCGCCGGGTAAGTTACGGTTACGTTATTCCCGTCAACAACGAAAGTCTTGCCCGCTGCGGTTATAGAAGCAATAAAATTGGCAAGATCCGTTGCATCGGCAATAGTATATTTTATATCTTTATTCGCAGTGGCATAAGTTGCAGTAGTAATAGAAGTGGCGCCTCCTTTAAGCAACCGGGTTGATGGGCCATAAGAATCAACACCTATTGAACGGTTCCAGGTATAAGATGCAACATGGTGGTTGGCATCCAATTTAACATTAGACATGGCGGCAGGTACAATTTTGCTCATCCGGGGGTCTGTTACTCCGGAGCCGCGCATATTTGTCAACAAATTATAGAAGTACTGGGAAATACGTTGATTACTGCCATAAGCCGCATAATTGAAGTTGCCATTGGTTACCACGGGGTCTTGTATTAAAAAGTCCGTTACGGTACTATTGTTAAAACCTGGCACTACTGTGTTATCGGCATTGGATTGCGGACCCTGGGACAAGCAGTACAAAATAGAATCCGCATTATACAGATCTGATTTTTTTGATAGCTTAAGCATGTAACGGGCTTTTAATCCCCAGCATAATTTTATCCATTTGCTGACATCGCCGTTATTCATATAATCGCCGGCAGAAAGTGCAGGTGCGCCGGGCTCCTGTGTTTTGCTGAACAGGCTGATGGCTTCATTCAATTTTGCCATGCATCCGTTGTAAATGGTTTTACCGTCGTCAGGTTTAGGGCTTGGATTTCCTGTTGCCGCCTCTGTGTAAGGCATTTCACCATAAATATCCAGCATTTGCATAAAACCCAACGCATGGTAAACATCGGCTGCAGCCATATAATGATAGGCGCCTTGTTTCTCGGCTTTATTATACATATCAATCACATTGGAAGATACGGCCACAAACCACGTTTGATAAGGGGTTGTTGAATTCCCGTTAGAACATTGCCATGTAGTGGAAAACGTATTTTGAGTAGCAGCGATGGCATAATAAACGCCTGCCTGGCACGCAGTACGATAATTGGCCACCCCTGCTGAGTACATATAAAAATGCTCAATCCAGGGCAACCTGTTTTGAATCAATACGCTTTGATTGTTTGGATTATCAGGGTCTGTATTAACATCCAGCCACTTTTTACAAGAAGCAAAACTTATTACAAGTACACAGCCTATTATAATATATTTTAAATTTTTCATGATTTATATTTTTGCATTAATTAAAAAGTAAGATTTACGCCGAATGTGAAACTTGCCACTGCAGGCACCCCCAGGTAATCAATACCTGTAGAACCCGAACCTCCTGTTCCTCCTGCTGCACTCACTTCCGGATCCATTCCTTTATAGTTTGTCCATGTAGCCAGGTTAGTTCCTACTGCTGTTGCTGAGATTCCTTTAATAACTTTTTGATTATGCAACATACTGGTGAAGTCATAGGTTAATGACAAAGAACGTAGTTTAACCCAGTTTACCGAAGTAATGAAATTATAGGAATTTTGAGCATAGTTTGCCCAATAATTTTGAATCATAGCCCTACCTGAATAGGTTGTACTACCAATAGTATAAGATTGGTCTGCCTCGTAAGTTTGTGTAAAATCTTCGCCGGTCACACTATTCACACCATTTACCGTTACCGATTGCCTGTCATTCAGTAGAGTTTTTTTACTTAGGCCATTTGTAACCAGCGCAAATTCGGTTCCATTATATACATCTCCACCCTTGCGAATATCAAGAAGAAATGACAAAGTAAATTTCTTATATCGAAAAGTATTACTAAATCCCGCAATGAAATCAGGTTCACGATTTCCTACAGGCTGATCATTCGCTGTAGAAGACAATAGATATAGACCTGTTGTGGGATCTACCTTGTAGCGCCCATTTGCAATTTCATTTCCATCCTTATCAACTTCATGCATTACACGGCGACCAATCATAGCAAGGAAGGCTCCGCCATTGGGAATAGACGCCGCTCTTACAGTACCGAACTGAGCATCTGTTGGGTAAAAATAGGCTATGCCTGGAATAAAAGCGCCCAAGCTGCCTTTGTTGTATGAGAAATTAAGCATTGCATCCCATGAAAAATCCTTTTTTACTATTGGCTTACCCGTTATAGCTATTTCCATACCCTTGTTAATTACAGTACCGGAGTTGAGGGTACTAAAAATGAAGCCGCCGGATTGAGCCAAACGAGGTTGTCCGATCTGATTCTTTGTCTGGCTATGATAGTAAGTATAGTCCAAACCGATACGTCCGTTCAGGAATTTAAACTCTCCTCCGACTTCCCATGCATCCTGAATTTCGGGTTTTAAAATAGGATTACCGGCACTCCACTGGTTACCCACCAGAGTATAACCGTCAATGTTATATGGGGCCCATACGTAAGTATTTGTAGCGTATGGATTGGCGTCTTTGCCCACCTGCGCCCAGCTTGCGCGGATTTTACCGAAAGAAAGTATATTTTGATTGCGTAACAATCCTGAAAAAACAAAAGAACCGCTGAGGGAGGGATAAAAATAAGACCGGTTTTCGATAGGCAATGTGGACGACCAATCGTTGCGGCCTGTTGCAGTGAGATAAATGAGATCTTTATATGAAATACCAAATTCTCCATAAGCTCCTACCAAACGCTTTCTGGTTGTTCCGTCGGTAAAAAATTTATTTTCATTGCCAATATTATTAAAACTGATAGTGCCGGCTGTAACAAAGTTATATCCCCAATAATTTTGACTTGTTATTTCTGTATTTTCCGCGGTGGTTCCCAGCATCAGGTGCGTATCGAAATCTCCGAATGACTTATGGAAATTACTCATCAGGGTGGTAACAATATAGCTGTAGCCTATCCTGTCTTTACTCAAACGTCCACTCTGATACAGCGGAATTACGGCAGAACCGGGGGCAATATAAGTATAATCATTAGTGTTGTACTGGTCATATCCCAAACGCCCTGTAATATCCCACCAGTCTGCAATTTTAAAATTGCCGTTTACGCCTCCTGTAAAACGATTCGTTTTTGAAGTCAAATCATCCTCATTTACTATCCAGTAGGGATTGTCCTTATCGTTTTCTAAGTCAATTGTTCCTTCGAACTTCCGATATTGTGTTCCATCCAGGTTTATATAATTCTTCATATTGAACGTTTGAGGCCAGCTATACACTCCCCCCATTGCCCCATTACCGCCACCGCCATATAAACCCGCGGTAGTTAAAGTTCTGTCCGTATTGGCAATTGAATAGGCAGCATTAGCGTTCAATGTTAAACGCCCGTATTTCTGTTCACCATTAAACCGGAAAGTAGTTTTATCGTAATCTGTGCCGGGAATGATACCTGTTTGCTTAAAGTTAGATCCTGATAGGTAAAAGGAGCCATTCTTGGAACCTCCGGATACATTTACGTTGTTATCATATACGATGCCATGTTGAAAGAAATTACCGATATTGTCATATATCGTACTGTCGGACGGGATTTTTTGTCCCCACGAGTCATATGTAATGTCGTTCAAAACGCCATTGCTGGAATAAACGCCGGGACCAAATTCGGTTTGAACCTCGGGCAACTTATCTGCCCAGGAAGTGCTTATTTTACTATTCACATTTACTGATACCCGTCCTTCCTGTCCTTGCTTAGTGGTAATAATAACAACCCCGTCAGCCGCCCGTGATCCATACAAAGCAGCCGCTGCAGCACCTTTCAAAACTGACAAGCTTTGAATGTCTTCCGGATTGATATCCATGATACGATTTGAATAAGTGGTATTACTGCGAGACAGACCATCGGTACCTGTATTACCGGTAACGCTGGTTGAGTTGTCATATATAATGCCGTCAACAACAAATAATGGTTGATTTTGCCTGCCTTCTGATGTCGAGTTACCACCACGAATAGTTATAGATGCTCCCGCACCTGCTGCACCGCTAAATTGCGTGATGTTTACCCCTGGGACCTTACCCGCTAACGAATTAATGACATTCGTGTTTTTATTTTTCATTAATTCTTTGGCATCCAGGTCGGAAACCGAATACCCGAGTGCCTTTCGTTCCTTTTTGATACCCAAAGCCGTAACAACAACTTCTCCCAATTCTTCCTCTGTTCTTTGGAGTGTAGTGGAAATTGTGGATGAATTTCCAACTTTGACATCAAAGGTTGTAAATCCCACCGCACTGATCACCAGTATATCTCCGGGAGAGGCGGTAATTGTGAACTTTCCATCAGGACCAGTTTGCGTCCCGGAGGTTTTGCCCTTGACGAGCACAGAAGCTCCGACAATAGGCGTATTATCATCCGATAATACAGTGCCTGTGATTGTCCGTTCCTGGGCAAATGTGGTCTGGCTTAATTGTAGGAACAGTAGCACAAAAAGAGCCGTTACTAATTTTCTCATAGTGAAATTTAAGTTATAGGTTTATAAATAAATCTTTAATCATGACAATTAAATCTTTCGTTCCGCTGCTTAGTTTGTTTTTCATTTTGAACTTAAAAAAAACAATTAATTTTAATTATGTTTCGAATGAATCGATTTCGGACATTTAACACAGTACTATATAAGATTTATGCCCGTGTGTTCATACGGTTCCAAAAGGGCGTCATCCGGAGATAACTCTGTTATTAACGTGTCAATCTTCTTAATTTCGCACACCTGGAAAGGCTGACGGGAGTTGATTTTTTCAGAAATGGTAAGGCACACCACTTTTTGCGATGCTTCTATCATTGCTCTCTTAACTTGTACTATCTCCCAGTCATTGTCTGAAACGCCGTTTTCTAAATTAATAGCAGAAACTCCCAAAATGCACAAATCAACTTTTAACTCTTTTATTCGTGATATAGCGTCCGAGCCAACCGTAATTTTAGAGTCTTTAGAAATTTTATCTCCAATCGAAATTACATTGATATTCGGATGCAAAATGTATTCAGCAAGAGCAGGAATGCTTCCGGAAATAAAGGTAGCGTGTAAGTCTTGAGGCAATGCCCTGGCCATTTCAATAATGGTTGTACCACCCGTAGTTAAGACGAACATTCCATTTTTTATCAGCTTAACCGCTTTTTGTGCAATGATCTTTTTTTGATGGTAAGCATACACGTCATTCGAAGATGCGTGGGTATTATGAAACGAGGGTGATAAAGCTCCTCCGTGAAATTTAATTACCCTGCCTTCTTCAGACAGTTGCTGAATATCTCTGCGTATTGTATCGTCCGATACTTTCATTTGCTTACTAAGATCCGTTGATAACACTTTATTATGCAGATTTACCTGGTGAAGAATAAATGATTGCCTCTCTATCTTAAGCATTCGAAATTTTGATTTTCTTAACAAACTTAAAACAAAAAAGTTGTCAAAAGTGCAAGTACCGCATATTTTTTTTATCTATAGACGCACAAATTGGTACTTGAGTAATATCATAATATATTTTTTTTTATTAAATTTCGTAGTCTTGAAAGAAAATGCGGCTATTGCGTTAATCAATCATTAATTAATTTTTTGAGTCCGAGATTAAAAGAGTATTTCCTAAAGCCCACTTTTTTCTGATCTGAGAATAAAAAACTGCTTCAGTTTTGTTCTTGTTTTATGATTCATCGGACTTATCTGCATCCATTTATATATAAAAAAAGCCCGCACTAAAATGTGGGGCTTTTTTTTGAAAATAAAACACAAACACAGTAAGATTTATTGCCAGCCTTCAGTTTGAGTGAGAGTATAGCCTTTGTCTTTATACTCATTAATTTGTTGCAGACCTACCGGGGACAAATAATTTTGATCGCCAAATGCATTCCTGTTGCTGGCATTGTCAACCACCCAAAAGCCAATCATATCACTTGCGTTAGTTCCATTGTAGGTAACTATTGTGCCATCGGTCTTCTTCACCTTGACATTTCCTTTTGTGGCTGCGGCAGGGGTCAATGCGGAAGGGAATTCAACAGGCAAATTGACCCAAAGCCCAAGAAAATAATCGGGATTAGTGCTAAAATCCATGTACTGAAGTTTGTTCCATCTCTTCAGGTCTAGTAAGCGAAAGTTTTCAAAGGCAAATTCCATACGTCTTTCTCTCCGAATTTCCCAAATTAGCTGGGGCACATCTGCGTCTCTTTCCGGATCATCCGGAACTGCGGATAACATCAGAGGAGCGGTTTTTTGAACGCCCTTGGCAATAGCTGCTGGATCTAAAGGCCTTTTGCGAATAGCATTGATAGACTTGTCTAAATCATCCTGAGTTATCGGGGCGCCCCCGAAAGATTGTGCGAGTACCGCTTTTGCTTCCAGCCAGTTTAATACAACTTCACCCAACCTGATAATCGGCGCATCACTGGTGTTGGTATTACTTCCCCATTCAGGAGGATAAGTTTTTCCAATGAATGTAATTGCATCTCTGGATGCAAATTTATATTCATATAAAAGTGTTGTGGCAGACCCGTTAGGCTTGTCAATGAAAGAAGCTTCAAAGCGGGGATCTCTTGTTTTTACAAAATTGCCTATAGAGAAATCAGCGGCATCCGGATTTGAAGAATTTTCCCAAACGTTGCCATCATTCATTATGAATGATTTGGCTAAAACGAGGTTTCCGTCAACACCGACTGTTTCAGTACCATTAGAGTATGACCCGATGCAGTGCGTAATTTGTAGAGAAGCATCGTATGCACGGTATAATAATACTTCAGGATTTCCCGCGAGACTTTGTGATGAGAAGAGCGATTTGAAATCGCTTCCAAAACTGTATTTATTACTATTCATTACTACTTCTGCTGCCTGTACTGCAAGCTCAAGATATTTCTGAGCCCTGGCAGGATCTAATCCATGATAATTTTCATAAGTTCCTTCAAATAACATAAATCTTGAAATAAATGCGGCAGCTATGTATTTGTTCAAATTTTGGGTGCCGTCATTCACTCTCATATTGGCTAAGGCATACTGAAAATCATCATAAACTTTATCCATTACAAGGCCTCTGCTGTCTCTGTCCTTATATAAGGTATCCAGTTCATTTTCGGTAACCACTCTTCCGAAATACGGTACATCCCCGAAAACGCTAACCAGGCGTGAATATTCGTAACCTCTGAAAAATCTTGCGACTGCTGTCCAGTGAAGAAATGCTTCATCGGTAATGTTGGGTTTCGCAACATTATTCAGCCGGTCAATAAATATATTTGCTTTGCGTACCCATGCAAAATCCCACGTCGGACCTGCATACTCTCCTAACCATGCAGCCGCCTCAGAAGATGAGCCCCTGGATGATGGCACATTGCTTTCAAAATTGGATTGTACATTTTTGCCCGTAACATCGTCGTTAAAAGTATAACCTCTTACTGGAGTGTAATCTGCGGTAAATGAAGTGTTATAACCATTGAAGTAATTGGCATAAAATCCGGTTGCGAACATGCGAATGTCATCTTCATTTCTCCAATATTGCCCGTCAGCATCTACATAGCTTGTTAACGGTGGCCTGTCTAAGAAATCTTTATTGCAGGAAATGAAAAGCAGGCACGCTATTCCAAGTCCGCAGATATAATTATATTTTCTCATTGTATTTATTTTTAAAAGTTTAATTGAACACCAACTGATACGCTTTTGAATGCGGGTGTACCCATCCCTGTACGCCCCAGGTTATAATTTGATGTATTCCACATGGAGTATCCGTCAATATATTCTGGGTCTATCGGCAGTCCTCTAAGATGGTCCCATGTAATGAAATTTTCCAATGCGCCATATACTCTGAAAGAGTTAACTCCGACTTTCTTAAGGACACTCTGGGAAATAGAATATCCAATT
>JAHEZA010000186.1 GCA_023251335.1 Chitinophagaceae bacterium
TAATGTTACATGTCTTTTATCCATGTTCATCGCAAGAAATAATAAAGCAGCTAAGGATAAATACATTACCCAGTAAATTAAGTGTATGAGTATAAGAGCAGGCTTTTTCATTTTTTTTTTAATTAATTCAATAATGCCTCAAATGTAGAATGGTCAGCAGTCTGTTACAATTATGTTATGCTAAATGGAAGATATTATCTACGAAATACGCATTAACTTCTGTCAAGCATTACTTGTGAGAAACTGCTTGTCCAGCAGCAGCATTATTTTGCATAACTGCTCAGGTCATTTAGTTCGGCACTCATCATTTCTGTCCACTCAATTTGTTTTTGTCGGTTAACCCCGTGATTTGTTTCCTTTTCGTATAATTCCTGTCGGTCTAAATACAAGGCATATACATCTTTAAATATAATATTTGCGTCGGCATTAAGATTAAGAACTGTCAGTTTCTTTTCTTCCAGTTTTTTTCTTAGCTGTCTTGTATAGACCTCACATAAATCAAAATGTCCTTGTTCGTGTTCTAACAAATCTGCTTTGTCTTTCTGGTCTGGTCTCACCCAACTTAGATTGCAGGTAAAAGTATTTTTAGTAAATATTTTTGCTTTAGTAAGAATTGTTACATAATTAGTCTGAAACCCAAAGCCACAATAGGTTTGTGCAGCCGTATTTGAATTTGAAATTATTTTCGGGCTTCCTTTGAAATCTTCCCAGGTCAGTTTTCTGTTTGCTGTCCATTCAATTTCTTTTTCATGCTTTCGGAAATTTGGAACCCGGTAAATCTTCGCCGTAAGTCTTTCGCAACTGCTCCATCTGTCAGGCATCTTGTGTTCCGTAATTTTAATAACATTTGCCCCGTTTTGTCTTGCAAGTTGCTTCAGCCTATCAACAACTTCAAAATATGTACAGTTTGTTGAAAGTCCATTGTCACCTGACTTGATTGAGCCAATCTCAATGCCATCATTTATGAAATCATCCTGCTGTTGTAAAACCAAAACGAAATCTGTGTCTGAAAGCGGCGTTTGTTTTGAAGTTATTGTCGAACCAATTTTTGGTGAGCATGAAAAAATTAACGTTGTCAGGAACGCGAAATGAAAGAGTGTTTTCATATTTTAGTCTGTGTCTTTTTAAGGGCTGCGCAATCTAACAAAAAAATCAATTTCAACATCAACCGCCTGGCAGTATACTTTTTCAGTCTACCCGTAGGCAAGGTTTCTTTTCGGAAATGCAATTCTTAATATGCGCATTGTACACTAAGATGCAGCAAAGCAATAAATTTTGCCGATTTTGAATTCGATGAATATCACATCATGACTTGCTACTTGTTGCGGAAAGCGGCTGCGTGCATAAAGAACAAACTACGGTGTCGTACCCACTTCGTGTTTTCTTTTCCATTTTTCAAATTTTCTGCGTAGCATTTCAACAGCATTTTGTCCGCCTTTACCCTGGCCAAATATCTTTAAATTTATGTATGGTTTCTTATCGGTTGATTTGGCAACTATGATAAATGCACTTGATGCTTTTTGCGTTCCGCACCTTTTGTCTCCGCCTGCTGTGGAACCTGCTTCTAAGGCGTTCATTAAAATTTCGGCAATGTTCAAAAATTCATTTTGCCCTTTCTCCACAGCCTCCATAATTATTCTCAATTCATTATCGGATGTCAACGTGTTGCCTTGTACAGACACGCCACTTTTTGTCAACGCGCCTTTAAATTGAGTTGCAGAATCTCCTGTGTATGTACCGGGATTATCCTTATACCTAAAGGTTACAACAGCATACTGCTGTCTTTCAGGATCGAAGTCGGGATTTCTTAAGGCTTGAATAATTTGCTCCGGTGTTGATTCAGCGAGTATCATTTCTATCCCCTTTTTTCTTGCTTCGTTATTGCTCATTGCCTGAACAATGATGGCGCCCATACCAGGGATAATCTCTCCGATTCCATAGCAGTTGTAAGTGCAAGACGCTCCGGCAATTCCTATTTCGTGCGTTTTCGGATCAATCATAATTATAGACCAGGTTGCAAAAGCCTTAATAGAAAAGATCATGAAAATGATCAATGCCAAAATTATTTTTTTCATGTTTTGCTTTTATGATTCGTCGCATGACTGATAAGGAAGTGCTACCTCTTTCCTGTTTTAAAAATACAGCAAAGCAATAAATTTTACGGATTTTTATTTTGATGAATGACAACATCAGGAGCGGAAGCTAAAGAATAATTATGGCCGCATTACCTGTTGCGAGGCCGCTACCAATACACCAACGTCGTTGTGCGTTTGCTGCATCTGTGCCTGGGTGACGAATTCAGTAAATAAATGATGCATTACCTTTTCAAAGAAACAGTTCTTCCGAAAACTCCGCCCGGCGTGATAAGATTTCCTGAACTGATAATTAGAGAATGCGTTGAAGAAGATTTAATTTTTCCTGTCCCTACTCCACCTCCATAACCAAAATCTGAAATCATAACAGAGCCTGAACTTACGGTGTAACTTAAAGATCCAACATTGAATTCTCTCTGGAATATATGTGTCCATCAGAAGCAAAATTGAAATAGTCACCCGGTTGCCCGGAATAGATCACACTATGATTGTTACTGCCTATTCCTGCATAAGTGGAATCTCTTTGGATATTCCATTTTCCAATAATAGATTCAGGTTCAACTTTTTTGCAAGAGGAGAAAAAAATAAAAAAAACAACAAATACATACAATAAATTTAATAACGATTTCATAATAGATTTTTTCAGTAGACAGTTTGAATGTTTGAAACGTTGCATTAATTCCGTAAAATAATTATAATAGTTTTTTGTTGGGTCCTCACTATTTTTTGATCAGCTGAAATCTTAATTCACTCATTCTTTATCGACTTCCAACACGATCTAAAATTGTAGTAAAGCAAATGCAGTAGAGCAATAAATATTGGAATTTCTATTGTGATAATATTTCATCACGACTTGCTTTGTAAGATGAGAAACGAATATGTTCAAGAACATACTGTGACTTTATTCCAACTGGGGCTTGGCTTTGTAAGTGGCTGCTGTTAGGGCTTTTCGGATATTGTGGCCATAAAAAAAGTCCCGGTTTACCAGGACTTATCAGCTTTTAGTTAGTTAAAGAAAAACTATGCTTTCTTAGCTGCTATAGCTTTTTTAACTACAGCCCTGCGAACTGCTTTTTTAACTACAGCTCTTCTAATAGCTTTTTTAACTGCAGCTCTTTTAACTGCTTTTTTAACTACAGCTCTTTTAACAGCTTTTTTAACTGCAGCTCTTTTAACTGCTTTTTTAACTACTGCTCTTTTAATTGCTTTTTTTGCTACTGCTTTTTTTACAGCCGCTTTTGCCGTTGCCATGTTTTTAGAATTTAATGGTTAGTAAAAAATTAATTACCGCATAAAAGTATAAACAATTTTCCATACGCAAAATTTTTTTTATGCGTTTCGTCGAGCTTAACGACAGAAACAAAGTTTTTATTGTTTCTGCCTTTCTTAAATTCTATTGCGCTAGCGCCTGCGTTTTTCTTTTTGTATCTGTGATCCTGTTTTAATTTGGAAATTGCAAATTCAAAACCATGCATTCTGTTTTCATTTATGCATGACAGTTACCATAAGGTGTATAAGCAAAATTTAGTAGGCTTGTGTTTTTGTGAAAGCCTTTGGTAGTGCGAATATTAACCTGATTTTATTTTTTCCCCCATACAGAAATTTTAATTAATTAAAACTTTATTGTTTTCGCCCGGTCATTAAAAATAAAGCAAACTAAATGCGGTGGGGTAATCAGTGTCGGCACGGGCGAATAATTTTCCTGATTTTTATGAAAGTATTTTTCGTCAATTTTTGGTGCCTTAATAAATGTTAAAAAAATAACGCACTGATATTTTCTTATTCAAAACTTTTCAATTCATAATCTATAAACTTGCAACTTGAAGTGGTGATGGTTCCTGTATGCAAATGATACCAGGGATTTATTTCGGGTTCACTAAGATTGCTCAACACATAGATGGACTGTGCCGGGGAATACCCTTCAGCCAGTTTGAAAACTTTTTCGCCATCACCATCCGTTGCTTCATCAATAATAATAAAGCAATGGCCGGGACTGCCGGGATGAATGACAACAGTGCCTGCTGCAAATTCATTTGTTTTTTTTAATTCTTTTGCCAGCGAAATGGTGCTTGCGTAATTGTAAACCACATCAAGATAGCTGCGCAGGCTTTTGTGGGTGTAAGGCGATGGCGAAGCCTTGATGAGTTTTATGTCATTGCCTGAGGACACCACTTTTATGCCATCACAATATTGATCCCATTTGTATAAAAGACCGTTTACAAAATGAAATCCGATTTCATGATAACGTTGTTGTTGAAATAAATATTCAGCACGCAACCTCATTAATGCATCGGCGCATTGCTGCAGGTCTTTTGTGCCCACATCATAATTAATGATGGCTGTATGCTTTTGCTGGTAAGGAACCGGGTCGCCCCTGTAATCAAGTATCGGCGCGTCTATTATTGGAAGATGCTGAAGGAAATAAGGCCAGCTTTTTTCATCTTGTTGTTTTGCTGAAACGATTTGATATTTTTTTGCAGGAGCAATTTTTTTGTTAGTAATACCTGCATCAGAAATCCGATTGCATGAAAAGAGACAAACACTGCAAAGGATAATAAGTTTCATATAAATTTTTAAATGAGATGAAATACATTTCTGTTTCCATAAAAATTTGCTCTTTTAATTTTTATGATACGGTGTTTTGAAGATTATAAATATTCTTCGTCAGATTTTATGAAACGGGAATAATAGATTTCCCCCTTCTTATTCATTTAATGTTTCTTAAATTCCGGATCGCTGTTAGCGGGGGCGCTAACGGCGGGAGTAATTATTCCCACGCAGTAAAGCAACAAATGTTGAAGATTTTTATTTGATATTTTTTCTTAACCGATTGTAAAAGCGGACGCGATAATTTTTCCTGGTCAGGGTAATGCAATTTGCATAAAAGATAAAAGTATTGCCCGATTTAATTATATTGCCTCAAAATTGTTCTATGAGAATATTTAATATCGCTTTCATTTTTATTTTTATCTTTTTTGCTGCGTTGCAATACAACGATCCGGATCCTTATGTGTGGATGCCCATTTATCTTTATGCGGCATTCTTATGTTACAGGGCGTTGCAACACCGTTACTCCAAACCGCTCTATATTATAGGACTTGTTGTATACGTCGGTTATGGAGTTGGGCTGTTCTTTGATAAGGTAGGTGTGCTGGACTGGATGAAAGAACATCATTCTGAAAGCCTGGTACAAAGCATGGAGGCATCAAAACCATGGATTGAAGAAACGAGGGAATTTTTTGGCCTTGTGATTGTAATTGTTGTTTTGCTGATAAATATGTTTGTGGGGTTTAAAAAAAATAAGGTCGCAAACCTTTGATGAATTGAAGCCAATCGCAAAAGGATTTACTGAACAGAAAATCCACTCCAGTAAACAAATGAATAAATCAGATTCCTGTTTGGATCAACCTAAATTTCCACCAATTCGATTATAAATATTTTTAAGCCGCCAGGCTCTTTCAGCGCCGAGCCTCATTCTTTTTGCACTTCTGTATTCTGTTATATTATTATCATGCAAAAAATTTATTGCAGCAGAATTATCAACCGGCAAAATAGCATGGTCTTTATTTTTAAATCTGAATTTCATCAGCTCTATTCCGGCTTTTGCATTATCGGCAATTATTAAACCTTCTCCAAAAGTTGGTAAAAAATAACCCCGCACTTTGC
>JAHEZA010000187.1 GCA_023251335.1 Chitinophagaceae bacterium
TGCACGATGTTTTTTGAGGAATCAAAAAGAATAATATTTTCTCCGGCTGCGGCGTTTTCATTGTAGTCTTTCTCAAGGTTGTCAAAAGCGCTGCCCCAGGTTCCGAGATCGCTCCAGCCAAATGAAGAAGGAATCACATATACATTATCTGCCTTTTCAAGTATTCCATAATCTATCGAGATATTGACGCAAAGGGGATAAATCAGCTCAATGGCTTCGCTTTCCCTATCAGTATTTATTACATTTTTAGCTCCATCAAAAAGATCATGCATCTCGGGAAGATATTTTTCAAACGAGTCTATAATACTTTTGGTTTGCCAGACGAAAATGCCGGCGTTCCACAAAAAATCACCACTGGCAATAAAGGTTTTGGCCAATTCTAAATCAGGTTTTTCTGTAAATGTTTTTACTTTATAGATGTTATCACTTACAGCGGGCTGCTCATATTGTATGTATCCATAACCCGTATTTGGCTGAAAAGGTTTTATACCAAGCGTAACTAAGGCATTATTTTTTTCTGTGAATTCAAGAGCTTCAAGACTTGCTTTAATAAACGATGTATCGTCTGTGATAAGGTGATCTGCCGGCGCGCATATCAAATTACTTTCGGGATTTAATTGCTGAAGTTTATAGGAAATATAAGCGATGCACGCTGCGGTATTTTTTCGGGAAGGTTCACAAACAATATTGTTTGAATTCATTTCAGGTAGTTGTTTGGCAACAATTTCTTTATACTGGCCGGAAGTAACAACATAGATGTTTTCAATAGGAATATATTGAGCGAAGCGATGGAAGGTAGCTTGAATTAAAGTTTTTCCCGTGTTTAAAATATCAAGGAATTGTTTTGGAAAATCCACACGGCTTACCGGCCAAAATCGGCTTCCAATACCTCCGGCCATGATGGCTACATAGTTATTTTGTTTCATAGATTCAATATATTAAATAATCCCTTCGCGAATCAGATCGTGTAAATGAATAATGCCCTGGTAGTTTTTGTTTGAAGTTACTACCAATTGCGTAATATTATTTTTTCGCATGATGTCGAGCGCGTTAACTGCGAGTTCATCTCGGTCAATGGTTTTGGGAAGCGATGTCATAATGTCTTTTGCTTTTACAGTAGCATGATACAAATCTCTTTCCAACATTCTTCTGAGATCACCATCGGTAATAATCCCTGCTATTTCGTTATTGCTATCCAAAACAACGGCTACGCCTAAACGCTTTTTGGTAATTTCAATAATTACGTCTTTTAATTTACTCTCAGTTTTTACTAACGGTTTCTCATTGTGAATAGAGAGATCACCAACATGTAGGTAAAGCTTCTTACCCAACGTTCCTCCGGGATGGAACCTGGCAAAATCTTCCGGATCAAAACCTCTTAACTCCATAAGACAGGCAGTAATCGCATCGCCCATTACCATTTGGGCAGTGGTGCTGCTGGAGGGTGCCAGATTGTAAGGAGAAGCTTCCTCTTTTACAGTGGTATTTAAAACCAGGTCAGCGGATTTAACAAGATAGCTTTGCATATTACCACATATTGCGATGATTGTATTTTTGAAATTCTTTATGATTGGGATTAACACTTTTATTTCGGGACTATCTCCACTTTTGCTAATTATCATTACAACATCGTCTTTTTGTATCATCCCGATATCTCCGTGAATGGCATCTGCTGCATGCAAAAATGCAGCCGGAGTTCCGGTACTATTTAAAGAGGCGACTATTTTTTGAGCAATGATGGCGCTTTTCCCAATACCGCTTACGATCAGCCTTCCGCTGCATGAATATATTTTTAAGATTGCCTTTTCAAAATCAGCATTGATAAAGTCAACCATTTCTGCAATGGCAACAGATTCGTCAGAAATAATTTTTTTAGCACTCTTAATTATTTTATTGTCCATCTGATATTTCATTCAAAAAACTGTTTTTCTAATTTTAGACCGCGGTAAATAAAATTAACGTTGAAAAAAATGCAAACCTACTTGAAATGGATGGTTAAGCAAAGAAACTAAATTGGTATAATATCGTAAAAACATCGTAACTTACCCAATTGACGTTTGTTTGTGGAGGGTATGAGCATAAAAGATATTTTAACCTCTATTTTAAATTACAATAAATTAACTTTGACTACTTATAATACCGTGAGTCAGAAAAGAAAAACCATGCCGACAACAAAATCAAAGCCAAAAACCAACACTTCAAAATCTAAAATCAAAAGTAATACCGCAAAACAAAGTAAAGTTGGAATACTGGAAGAACAACTTCAAAAACATTTTGGATTCAATTCATTTAAGGAACCACAAAAACAAATTATTGAGAGTCTTTTATCTGGCAAAGACACCTTTGTTATTATGCCTACGGGTGGAGGAAAAAGCCTTTGTTATCAATTACCGGCCATTACAAGTGAAGGTTGTGCTATTATTGTTTCTCCCTTAATAGCCTTAATGAAAAACCAGGTGGACCTGGTAAGAGGCTATAGCAGTACGGAAAATATTGCTCATTTTTTAAACAGCTCTTTAAACAAAGGGCAGCAGAAGATTGTGAAGGAAGATCTTCTTTCAGGCGATACCAAGTTATTATATGTTGCTCCCGAAACATTAACCAAAGAAGAAAACGTAGACTTTTTTAAAGATTTGAAAATTTCCTTTTTTGCTGTTGATGAAGCGCATTGTATCAGTGAATGGGGACATGACTTCAGGCCTGAATACAGGCGGCTCCGTGAAATAATGGATCAAATAAATGAAGATATTCCGGTTATTGCTTTGACAGCCACAGCTACGCCAAAAGTCCAAAGCGATATTTTAAAAAATCTCGGGTTACGTAATCCAAATATTTTTATTTCTTCCTTCAATCGTTCCAACTTATACTATGAAGTAGTACCGAAAGTGAAAAAGGAGCAGGCCATAAAAAGCATGGTTAAATTTATTTCCCAGAACAAAGGGAAAAGCGGAATTATTTATACGCTTAACAGAAAAACTACAGAAGAGCTTGCGGAGACGTTGATGGCAAACGGAATTAAGGCAGTGGCTTATCACGCCGGCTTAGATACAAAATTGAGAGCGGCGAGACAGGATCAGTTCCTGGGCGAAGAAATTCAGGTTATAGTGGCTACAATAGCTTTTGGAATGGGTATTGACAAGCCGGATATTCGCTTTGTAATTCATTATAACATTCCCAAGTCAATTGAAAATTATTATCAGGAAACGGGCAGGGCCGGACGTGATGGGCTTGAAGGTAAGTGTTTGCTGTATTACTCGCATAAAGATGTGGCGAAACTGGAGCATCTAATGCGTGACAAATCATTAAGTGAAAGGGAAATTGGGGCACAATTAATTAATGAAACAGTGGCTTATTCTGAAAGCGCTGTGTGCCGGAGAAAAGTGTTGCTGAATTACTTTGGTGAGATATATACCGAGGACAACTGCGGAGGTAAATGTGATAATTGTAAGAATCCGAAAGAGCATATTGAAGCTAAGAATGAGGCGCTTATCGCGTTGACAGCAATCCGTGCGTTAGAAGAAAGGTTTCCCATTACTTACATGATCCCTGTCATAGTTGGTAAATTGAATCCGCAGATAAAAATGTACAGGCATGAGGAAAAGCCGGAGTTTGGAGCGGGAAAACACAAGGATGAACTTTTCTGGAATTCATTGATACGGCAGATGATTCTCGCTAATATGCTCCAAAAGGATATAGAAGATTATGGTGTTTTGAAAATAACAAAAAACGGGGACTCCTTCTTAAAAAAGCCAACCTCGTTTAAGATTGCCTTGAATCATATATACGAAACTGATGGAGATGAAGACGAGGATAGTGCGGATACAGGCGAAGTCAATGGAGCAGACGAGGAATTGGTTCAATTACTAAAGGAGTTGAGGCAACATGAAGCAAAGAAGCGCAATCTGCCACCTTTTGTTATTTTTTTAGAAAATAGCTTAATTGATATGGCCACGCTGTACCCCACTACTTTGAAAGAATTGGAAAAATGCCAGGGCGTTAGTGTTGGAAAGGCAGTAAAGTTTGGTAAGCCATTTGTAAACCTAATAGCCAAATATGTTGAAGAAAATGATATAGAAAAGCCGGACGACTTTGTAATGAAAAGCGTGGTGAACAAAAACAGCAATAAGGTTTTTATCATTCAGAACGTTGATAAAAAAATGCCATTGGAAACCATTGCCAAAAATCGAACACTGGAGCTTGGAGAACTTCTTGAGGAAATGGAAACGATCGTGGCCAGCGGCACAAAATTGAACCTGGACTATGCGATTGAAGACCTTATGGAGGAATACGAAAGGGAAGAAATTATTGATTATTTTAAGGGTTGCCAAACCTCTAGCCTGGAAGCGGCAAAGGAAGAACTGTCGGATGGAAATTACACGCTGGAACAGTTAAAGATTATGCGCATCAAATTTTTGTGCGAATATGGAAATTAGAATTTAAGAAAAATGAATTTTTATTTTAACTGAATAATTCTATTTTTGCCGCCCATTCTTTGGTGCGGTAGCTCAGTCGGTAGAGCAAAGGACTGAAAATCCTTGTGTCGGCGGTTCGATCCCGCCCCACACCACAGACCCCTTTATCGGGGTTTTTTTATTTTTGAATTTATCTTCCAAAATCATCCTGAATTCGTACTATATCACTCTCGTCACTTGGGTGGGTCGGATCGGTATGTTGCCATATTTCTGCTATTATTCCCCAATTATCCAATCCAATCAATCGATGACGTTCTCCTTGTTTTAATTTAATAACATCTCCTGGTTTTTTACGATGGACCTCATTCTCCTCATCTGAATCACTGATAATAACGCCTACTTCTCCAGCGATCACGTTCCACAATTCTGCCCGGCGATGATGATATTGCCAACTGAGCCGTTTTTCTTTTTCTACTATAAGGATTTTAGGGCTTATTTTCCCCGTGCTGTTTTTATCACTTTCTGAAACTTCTTTGAAGAAATAGTCGATGAATTTTTGAGACTGAATCTCATCAATCACGTAGAAGCCTCCCCAGGGGCGAGTTTTATCCGAATTGATAATGTTAAAATGATTTGCGTCCAAATATTGTTTGACTATCTCAAAAATTTCATTCTTCGTTTGGGATGGTAATAGCTTAAGTTCCTCCATGCTGTTATTTTAACGGTGATGCATACACGAAACTAACGTCCCATGTATACCATTAGTATTTGAACATCGCTGGGATTTACGCCACTGATGCGAGTTGCCTGCCCTAGGGTTTGGGGTTTTATTTTTGTAAACTTTTGCCTCGCTTCGTTTGAAAGGGAAGGAATATTTTCATATTTAAAAGAATCCGGAATGATTTGGGCTTCCAGTGCGCTCATCCGTGTTACCATTTCCTCTTCTTTCTGGAGATAAGGTTGATATTTTATTTCGATTTCTGCCTGCTCCAACGATTCCTTTGAAAATCCTTCCAGTTTAATTTTTATTATAATGATAAAATTTATTAAATCTTCTAAATCAATTCCAGGCCGGAGCAAGATTTGCGTTGCCTTAGTCTTCTCGCTCACCGGTGTCTTATTTCTTTCGATTAGAAATTCATTGATATCTGAAGGCTCTAATTTTATTTGATGTAGTAGATCGATTATTTCCTGGACTTGGTTTCGCTTTTTAACAGTTTTATCCATTCTTTCCTGCGAAGCAAGTCCGATTCTGAAGCTTTTTTCAGTAAGGCGCAAATCAGCATTATCCTGTCTTAACAGTGTTCTATATTCCGCACGGCTTGTAAACATTCGATAG
>JAHEZA010000188.1 GCA_023251335.1 Chitinophagaceae bacterium
GATTTTTGCAAACTGTGCAAAATCGCCAGCAATTTGTGATAGATGCTCTATTTGTTCTAACAAAATCCCTGCAACATATAAAGAGATATTTTTTACATCTGGCGAGTTGGTATCTATCGCCATTTGTAAATATTGCAGGTTTAGTTTCATTGGAGTAAGTGGATTTTTTATTTCATGGGCTACCTGTCGTGCCATTTCGCGCCATGCTCCTTCTCTTTCACTTTTAGCGAGCATCCCGGCACTTAAATCCAGCTTTTTCACCATTTTGTTGTACTCTTTTACCAAGGCACCAATCTCGTCATTTCTTTTCCACGTAATTTCTTCATTTCCGGTAGCAAGATTAATTTTTTTCATCTTATCACTGATAAGAGAAAAAGACCTTGTAATACGATTGGTTACAAATAAGGCAATAATCCCTGCTACGAGAAATATAAATGCATTCAGATTAATGATGGTGACAAGGAAATTTGAAATCTCGTCCTGCAGTTTATTCTGTGATTCAAAGTAAGGAATATTCAGATAAGCATACTCCTTGCCGCGTTCATCTCTTACCGGGAGATAGTTACTTAAATAGCTAAGGCTTCCTATCTTTTGCTCCTGAAAATATTGAACATCCTTTAACTTACTTAATTGATAAAAAGCAACCGGATCCATTTTCTCACTTACGATTCCCTTACTGTAAGGCAACGGAACTGAAGAAACTTTTAAATTGCCATTCAAATCATACAGATTGATATCAGTTGCATGGATAGTAGAAACCTTATTTATGATGTCTTCTAATCTATTGTGAGAAAGGCTTTCGAAATGCAACAACTCGTAATTTTTAATAGACATTGTATCCATGGCGCTGCGCAATTCGTTTTCCATAACATGTATCGTGCGGCTTAGTTTTTCACGGTTATTGCTGTGGTAGCGGCCAATAAAAAACAGGATAGTGGTAACTCCAATAATAATAAATGAGAATAAACTTACAAGGATTATGATACCGTGAACCTGATTACGAATAGTCAACTGAAAAAACGTTCTGACATTTGACATGTACTTTCGTTCGGCCAGTAAGTGTTGAGCCACATTAAAAAATATAGCAATCAATAAGAAAGAACAAAACAGGTAGGCAAATAGCGTAACGGACTCAATGAAGAATCTATCCTGTCGTGCAATTACAATTACTTTATCCCCATTGGCTTTGTACCATAATTCTTCATATCCATTTTTTTGAACTGTTTTAAATTCATTATAGGTAAAATTGCTATTATCAATTTCTGTTGTAAAAGGATAGTCATTATAGCTGGTACTTAGTTGGTTATTATTATACACAGCAAATGCATAAACGGGTGAGCTTTCTATAGAATTGCCATTCCCTTTCGAAAAAAGCTCAGGATACAAGGCATCGTTTTTATATCTTTTTGGTTTCGAAATAATAAAGATGGAACCCAGGGTATCATCTGAAGAATTCTTGATAGTTTTTCTACTGATGTAGTTAAACCTGTCATAGGAAATATCATATAAAAACAGATCAGGAATTGTCGTCGGTTTACCCTGCGTTTGAATGATGGCATTGAGAGAGTTATAAGTCGTTGAATCATCATTAAATAATGGTGACTCCGCGCTGTTAAAGGTGTATATCTTAGTATCATACTTGTTCAGATAACCCGAAAAATTTTCATTGATCAAACTATCTTTCAAAAACCTGTTTTGATATGGGTTTTTAAACCTGTAAAAAATGTCAGATAGATAATCGTTCGTAAAGTCTTTTAAAATAATACTTACAATTACCGGCCCGGAAGGGTCCACCTTGTTAGCGAGGTTTTCGGCAAAATGCTTTCTTTCATCCAATTCCTTTGTCCTGTTTTGAAAAACAATAACCGTCGTAATAGAAACTGAAAAAAAGAAAACCCAAAAAATAAATTTGGACGAAACCAGGTTGTATGCCTGCAACAATAGAAATTTAAAATTGAGGAGATAAATGAAAAGAAGCAGCCAGCCCAGGAGCATTAGATTAAAACTGGAATGAGCCGAATGCCTTCTAAAAGTCAAAATAATTAAACCGGTAATCGCGACAATTAAATAAGGGATATATCTTCTTTTATCACCGGTAAAAGCATTCAGCGGCTGAAGCAATATTTGGATCAGAAAAAAATATCCCGTAGCGATACAACCCAAAACAATAAAACCAATAACGCTATAAATATCCAGGGTGAAAAAATTGATGACATCAAATGAGATTTGTGAATCAGAAACAAGGCTGCGTATCGTATAGCCTCCTATCATGGTGATTAGGATCATTAAAATCGCCACCAAAAAAATCGCGGCATATTTATATAAATCATGTTTAAATGAAATTTTTGTAAAATCGTAATTAAAATAATATCTTATAAAAAGAACGATCCAGATAAATAGGATTGAATTAATTAGCAAGTCGCCCAATGATCTCAAAATAAAATTAGCTCCATATATACTCGGATCAAATAATTGCAATTGATGAAAATTAAATGGTACGGGGAAGCGGTAGCTTAATATTCTCAAAAAAATGACTGGAGAGATAAGAACGAAAAAGCCAATCCGGAATCCTTTTTTTTCTACATAAAAATTAGCAAGTCTGTGGATAAAAAATAAGATCATCAGCGAAGCTAAAATTCGCAGCCATATTGAAAACATATTATCATGTGCTACCGGATTGCTTAGCTGGTCCAGATAAAACAGCGATTTCCCATCGATATCTTTTATTACATGCTTGGTGGGCGTAACACTGATGTCGTATGTTCTTTCTATATTGCCTTCTGCGACGAAAGAGTTTTGTAAATATTTATTTTCAATGTAATAATTCCATTTTACCGGTATCAGAAAAACCATTTTGTAATTTGTGCCCTGTGCATTGGCCATGGTTCGCTGATTGACTACATACCAGCCATTCAATAACTTTTGGAAACTGGTTCCATCTTCACCATGGATCAATGTCGAATCGGGCTCTATTACTTGCGTATTCCAAAAGACAGGAAGCATCTTTCCTGGTTCAGTAATTTTATAAAAAAATATAAAATATTTTTTTTCAACTTGTCTATTTAGCTCGTCTTCATCATATGTGCCTTCAATTATATTGTTGATTAACGCAGTATCTCCGGTGAAAGCATCAATTTCTCTCTGATGTTTCTTGATGTCCTTTTGTATATTTTTTTGGGCAGCGTTTGAAGAGGAACTTCCGCTCCAGTAATTATTAATTATGAAAGCAAACGTCAACAGCCATGCTGCTATTATGAGCAAAAATGAATTTCTTCTAAAAAAAGTATTATTATAAACGTTCAAGTTTAGGGCTTTTGTTTTTTGATTTCATTCCAGATGGCATCCATTTCTGCAAGCGTCATATTTCCAAGGTTTTCGCCTTTTTTTTGTACTTCAGTTTCCATCTGTGTAAATCTTTTTATAAATTTTTTATTAGTCAATTCTAATGCGTTTTCTGCATCCACTTTCAAAAATCGTACGTAATTAATTACTGAAAAGAAAAGATCGCCAGCCTCTTCTTCTATATGTTCGGTATTACCAGAATCAACTGCTTCCAGCAATTCGGTTTTTTCTTCTTCTACTTTTTCCCAAACCTGTTCTTTATTTGCCCATTCAAATCCAACCTGCTTTGCTTTTTCCTGGATACGCATTGCTTTCACCATTGCAGGCAGCGATTTGGGAACCCCACCCAACACCGACTTTTTGCCTTCTGATAATTTTATTTGTTCCCAGTTTTTCTTTACGTCTTCTTCATCTTCCACTTTCACATTTCCATAAATGTGCGGATGCCTTTTTATCAGTTTCTCACAAATTCCATCTATCACTTCCTGTAAAGTAAATTTATTTTCTTCAAGTCCTATTCTCGCATAGAAAATTATGTGTAATAACAAATCGCCCAATTCTTCTTTTATTCCGTTCCAGTCTTTATCCGTAATCGCGTCGGCAAGTTCATAAGTTTCCTCAATAGTTTGCTGCCGGAGAGAATGGATGGTTTGTTTTTTATCCCATGGACATTTATCACGAAGTTCATCCATTATTTGTATTAATTTATTGAAATCTGCCGGCTGATTCATTTGTTATAAGTTAAATTTGAAAAATAGAGACAAATGCAAAAAAAGTAAAGAGAAGCACAATTAGTAAAAGGAAAGAAAGGGAAAATATGGAAAATTTTAAAACGGTTTTTGCCCGCCGTTGCTGATAAAAGTTCCTCATTGCTTTATACAAGTAAAAAATGATCGTGATAACAACCAGACCGTTGATATAACCTAGCCAATCCCATTTCAAAACGTGCTCAACCCGGGAAATGCAAATAGTTAACAGCATTGCAATAAATACAAAAATGTAAAAGTGTAAGGAAAAAATGGCATGGGCTACGTAATAAAATTGTTTGTGGCGGATATAAAGTAATTTCAAAAGCAGGGCTACCAAAGGCAAAGAAATAAAAAGGATTTGAGGGAAATGATGTAGAAGACTGTTTAAAAAATCAGTAACAAGCTTTGCAGGCTGGTTATGATATTTATTATTGATAGCAATCGACTTATAAGTCAAATTGCGTTTTATCCAACCGTCGTTAACAGTTCCCGACTTTAATGCAGAATCGTATTGAACCCTGTTATTGTATAAAGATTTCTGGCCGAAAACTGTAACACCATTCAGCGGATTCAAACTGTCCTTGTAGCGACTAAATTCTTCCCGGCTCATAGGTGTGCCGCCATTTAATACTTTTGTAAAATTATTAAATTCTTCCGGAGACATAGAATTGATCGCCTGTTCGGTTTTTCCATTTATTATAAATCCTTTGTTCTTCATTTCAGAATCAGTAAGATGAAAAACTGAAAAAAAAATTAAAAAAAATATAAATGAAGTAAAGATGTACATCCTTACCGGATTTAAGTAAGATGCTCTTCTTCCCTTCACATATTCTTTCGATAAAAATCCCGGTTTAAAAAGAAGATCTTTTAGCGTGGAAAAAAACTTTCCGTCAAAATGAGTAATATCATTGAAGAAGTGGGATACTAATTGCCACAAGGATTCTTTTGGTTCAATATTTTGCTGACCGCAATTATGGCAATATTTACCAATAACCATCGTTCCACAATTAAGGCAGTTCTTTTCTTTCCTTTGAGAAAGATGCGACATAGGGGCTGTTAATTTATTTTATAATTTCCGGTTAAAAATAACAAACAAAAATCGCTTTATGGATTAATGAATTATTTTACATTCCTAATACCTTAAATCCAATCACTTCTCATCAGTATTTTCAAATGAATAAATCTATTTTTCGGCTCACCTGTTTGTGTATTACATTCACTTTTTTTTGTTTTTTTTCAACAGATGCTCAATATTATTATAAAGATATTCTTAGCAATATAGAACAGAACAAAGAATTTTCGATCTTAAAGAATGGAAATATAAAGATGATAAAAGTAGAAAGCTTTGATGAAAAAGATCAACCGAGCAACGGCTTTCTTTGCGAAAAAAGAATTAATAAAGACTTTTCCGAGTCCCAGATGATTTCGAAATCTAACATTACGGAACAATCACTTTTGGTATCCCGGTATGATAAAAGTGGAAGGATCCTTGAAACCACTACCAATACGCCCACCACTACCAACACAATTGATTTTGAATATGATTCTGCAGGATTGCTCTAGTTGATAAGTACCAAAACAATAGGAGATGGCGATAGTACTGGAATCATTGAAACTCACCAATATTTTTATAAAAACGGAAAGCCTGA
>JAHEZA010000189.1 GCA_023251335.1 Chitinophagaceae bacterium
GTACCAATAGGCCTTGCCGAATTGGATCAAAAAGAAAATGTGGTGTATTTGCCCGACATCACGGTGGGGCACCTGGCCACCTTGCCAGAATATAAAAAAGGAAAAATAGATTATAACACGGAGAGGGCTGTAAGGGATGTATTTATTCCCCAAAATTCCGAAGCTGCTGAAAAACTTTCCGATTTCGAATCGAAAGAGCATCCGGAAAGAGAAGCGTTTTACAGAACTGCCTATTTCGACGAGAATCGTCTTTACAGGAGAAGGAAAAATGATTATGAACGCGAAAAGATTATCGCTGACAACAACGTGAAAGAAGAGGTAGTTTATATATCCGACGAAAAAGATCCATCCGTATTAAGAAAGGCAAAGATTGTAAGAGAAGATCCCGACGAAAAATAATTTCTTGAGAAAATTTTAAATTAAATCAAATTTATAGGAGACATTCTCCGGTTAATTTATCACAGAGAAACGAAAACTCAATCTTGTTTCATTATTAAATGAATCACATAAAAGAAAAACTACGGAATTTGTTTGTCTGCTGGCACAGAACAGAATAATATCAAAAAGCTGTTGAATTGTTCTCGTAGTTTAAGAAGCATGGATCCGGCTAACGTTCACCGAGATGTGTATTTCCTGTAGGATCATTCCAATCTTCACCTTTCGTTCCTTTTTTTTCAATCTTTTTCTCTGAACTTTTCTTGCTGTGACGTTTCGAGGAATCCTTTGATTTTTTGTGCTCTTCGATATTTTTGTTTTTGCGCGGTTCTTTTGGGCTGTTATTTTTTTCTGACATGGTATGTTGTTTAACTAGATAATTGTTTTATATAAAACGCCGTGATCAATTTATAAACCGTAAAATATATAAGACGATCGCAGCAACGCTTTTTTATTCCGGGGGAATGAAATCTCCTAATTGCTCTTTCTTCAATCTTACTTCGATCTGGCCATCTCTTACACGCACATCGAACTTTGGCTGCGGTTCCGTGGCAGGGCCGTTTATTACACTTCCATCTTTCAAAGAAAATATGGATTGATGCCAGGGGCAACGGACACTGCAATCATCCAGCAGGTCGCCTTCTGAGAGCGGGCCTCCCATGTGTGTACATGTATTGGCCACGGCAAATATTTCATTATTTTTACGGGCAAGCAAAACATTTATTTTTTCCGCCTGAACGCACTTCATTGTATTTTCTGCCAGCTCATTCTCAGGTAGTACTGCTACAAAATCTTTTGGAAATCCCTCAGGTGCAGCTGCATGATTTACGCCCATTTGCTGGTTATAAACGAGATTGCCGCCAATGTACGCTGATGCAGTAGTAATACCGTAGCCCAGCATAGAAAGAGCAATAGCTGATTTGCGTGATTTTTTTCTTTTTCGAAGGATAAACGAGGCAAGATAAAGCGCGGTTGCAGTAACATTAAGTATTGCATGCGCAAGGCCGGCCTTACGTTCTACCTGTGTAGTACCTGTCCAGTCTGCTAAACCTGTAGCCGCCGCACCAGCCGCACCCGCGAGGCCAATACCTACGGCAGCATCTGCACCCGGTTTATATTTTTTGCTTCCGCATATTTCCATTGTATCTAAAACAGCGACAGTGGTCCACGCACCAAGTGGTATATCAGTTATCATTGGGTGAAGAGGATGGCCCAACCATTTGCCATGCAAAAAGTTCTTGATATCATTTCCGGGTTTACCTCCTGATTTGAACGCATTCAAAACCGCCGGTTGTATTGTTTCTGCAGCCTCATCAAGCCATTCCTGCTCATCAATTATTTTCATTATGGATTTTGTACTCATCTGTAATTATTTTAAATTATGACTTTGTATTTCACTTATCGATAGGTTTTATTTTGTTGCCATAATTTTTAAAAATGATTAAGTTAAAAGCGGCCTAAGGCGTTGACGGTATGCCTCCAACAAATATGCCAACGCCTAACTGTTAATTTTTTATGATTGAACTTGAACGCATTAGCCTAAGTATGCAAACGATAAAAAAGCATGTAATTTCTTAACATCCCGGCCGGGAATAAGAAATCAGATACAGCCTGCAGATCGTGGAATCGCTATTTTTGGCATTATGATTGAATAATATGATAATCGGGCTTGGCAGAGGCCTTGCTATTACTAATTTATCATAAGTACTTTTAAAAAATATCATGGCATTTACCCAAAAAACATACATGGATGAGGAGGCGTTAGCCGAAAAAGAAAAAATTCATAAGGAAAATAAAAATACGAGCTTGTCAGAGCATCATTTTCAAAAACTTAATCAATCAGTTTTTATTAATCATACTACTGAAGAAACGCAAGCCGCTGTGGTTTGGATGTTATCAACATATCCTCCCAAGGAATGTGGTATTGCTACTTTTTCGCAGGATTTGAGACAAGCTGTCGAAAGGGTGCATGGTAGTTCAATTAAATTAAAAATTGCAGCAATTGATAATAAAGATGGAGAAAGAAATTACACCGGTAAAGCACAATATATTTTTGATTCGGGAGACCACTTAAGCTATATTCATTTTGCTAATCTGATCAACAACGATTCGCAGGCAAAGGCACTTTTAATTCAGCATGAATTCGGTTTGTTTCCCGACGAAAATCAAGCCGATTTTTTAGAGATGTTACATGAAATAGAGAAGCCTATTCTGCTCGTAATGCACACCGTGATACCCTCGCCTTCCAATGCACACCGAAATAAAACTACCAGTCTTGTAAATGCTGCGGGAGGTGTAATTGTGATGACAGAGCGCTCTGCACGGATATTAAATACCGAGTATAATGTTCCCATAGAGAAAATTGAAATAATTCCGCACGGAACACATCTCCTGGGCCATTCACAAAAAAATATCTTAAAAGAAAAACTGGGTTTAAAAAAACGCACTGTATTAAGCACTTTCGGATTGATAAGCCGGAATAAAAATATTGAAACTTCTTTAAAATCGTTGCCTTCTATTATAGAAAAATTTCCGGAAGTTATTTTTCTTGTTCTCGGGCGCTTGCATCCGGAAGTATTCAAGAAAGAAGGAGATAGCTACTATCGGGAATTGGAAGGCATGGTAAAAAAACTTAACCTTACAAATCATGTAAAGTTTGTAAATCGCTATTTGGAACTTGATGAATTGATGGAATATTTGCAGGCTACTGATATTTATCTTTTTACATCAAAAGACCCCGCCCAAGCCGTCAGCGGAACGTTTGCGTATGCGCTTAGTTCCGGATGTGCAATTGTTTCTACACCTATTCCTCACGCGAAGGAACTGATCGAAAATGGAAGCGGCCTTCTTTTTGAATTTGAAGATCCCAAATCACTATCCATACAAATATTACGTTATCTCAACGAACCGGCATTCAGAGAAAAGATTAGCGGGAATGCGCTTGAACTTATGGCCAATACTGCATGGGAGAATATTGCGATCCGTTACGTCGATACATTGAAGAAAACCTGTAATAATAGTTTTTGTGTCCAATATAATATACCGGGAATAAATACTGAACATCTTGAAAAACTTACCACCGAAAAAGGCATTCTTCAATTTGCGCGTTATAATCAACCGGAACCTTCATCAGGATATACCCTTGATGACAATGCAAGGGCCTTGATAGTGGCTACTATGATTTATTTAAAAACGGGTTCTTGCAAAATGCTTCAATTCGCAGAAATATATCTGCAATTTATAAAAGATTGCCAGTTGCCTGACGGTAATTTTATTAATTACATAAATGAGGAAGGTACAGCCAGCCCTGAAAATGAAGATGTAAACCTGGAAGATTCAAATGGCCGCGCTATCTGGGCTTTGGGTTATTTGAATAAAATGATGCCATCACGATTTACGGAACAGACGAATGAAATACTGATTAAAGCTATGCCCCACTTTGAATTGATAAAATCACCCAGGGCAATCGCGTTTATTATGAAAGGATTGTATTATTTTAATAGCTGTCATCCTTCATCCGAATTAAAAAGACTTATTGAAAATCTGGCTGATAAACTGTCGGTATTATATCAATCTACGACCGATCAGGAGTGGAAGTGGTTTGAACCATACCTGACGTATGCTAATAGTATTTTGCCCGAGGCAATGCTGATAGCTTATGAGGTAACCTCCAAAAATATTTATGGTCAGATTGCCAGGGAAAGTTTTGATTTTCTATTATCAAAAACATTTACGAGGCACCAAATAAAAGTGATACCCAACAAAGGCTGGTTGCATAAAGGAAAAAAATCTGCTGTGCATGGCGAGCAGCCCATAGATGTGGCTTATACTATTCTTGCGCTGGACAGATTTTATTACGTATACAAGGATGAAAAGTATTTGTCAAAGCTAAAGATTGCTTTTGACTGGTTTCTTGGAGAAAATCATTTGAAACGAATTATTTATGATCCGGCTACAGGCGGATGCTTTGACGGGCTGGAAGAGAATTCGGTAAATCTGAATCAGGGTGCTGAGTCAACGGTTTCTTATTTGCTCGCAAGATTAACACTGGATAAATATTCCGGAAAAGAGAATCCGGATCTCCGGTTGGCTAAAATTATTACAGAACGCAATCTGTTTCAATAGGAAGTAAGATGCCTGAACACTCTGGCTGAAACATTCAGTCTGAGTTCTGTAATAATTTTGTGGTCTGTATTCTTCGCTCAACTTGTGTCGTCTATAATAACTGTTCAATTTCTTCGCAACTTCCACCAGCGTATTATTTTTTTGATTATTCTCTATATACTTATAACAATCTTTTTATGTTTGCGTTAAACATATAAAATCATTTTGCTTTAAAAATTTATATTTTTATAAGAAATGCATACTGTTATTTTTGCAGTAGTTGAACGAATTGATTTTACGTAAAAACTTATAATATAAAAATCCAACTTGACAAGATGAGACTTAGAGTTGAAAGAAAAGACGCTATCATTTATCCCGATAATAACAGGGTGATTTCCCGTTTCTTTTTCAATGGCGAAGCACGGGCTGAAAAACTTATAGCGCAGATTTTGGCCATTCCGGAAGATGAAGCCGAATCACTGTTTATGCAGATTCTTCGCGAATTTTCAAAACGGCATAGAAGTATTACAACGGTTTATAAAAAGCACTACAACCTGGTAAAAGAAATTGTAGCAAGAATACATAAAGGAAACAATATTGCAGAATGGAAAAAGCTTTTGATCGGCGCATATTTTACAATGGAATATTCGGTGGAATCGGCAGCGCTTTTTAATCCTTCGCTAATAGAAGACACAGACCAGAACGGACTTGAAAAGGGGCAGGTGCGAGTTATTATTAGCCTGAGAGCTACCGGTGAAGGCCATATTTCATCGCTCGTTTTTCGCAGGGCGATTATTAATGAAGAAAATGAAATTCTTATCCAGGACGCCGGCCAGCAGATTTCCGAGGCAGAAACGATTAAAAACCATGTTTATAAAAAAAATTCTTTTATTAGTAAACTAAAAGAGATGGGGCTTGCGGAAGAGTTTTTTGACCTCGTAACAAACAGGCTACCTGAGAAATTTATTTATGATCATGTACGCGATACTGTGAGAAACATAAGGGATGAAAATGTGATGCTGCAGATGGAGCATCACAAAGCATTGAATGAGATAGTATGGCTTGCCGATTCTTATACGCAGGTGAAATTTTCGTTTGATACCGACATTACAGAACGGGTAATATTTCCCATTTCCAAATACGAAAAAAACGGAATTGAAGATGCACGGTTTGTAAAATTCACCGGAGATAAT
>JAHEZA010000190.1 GCA_023251335.1 Chitinophagaceae bacterium
TTTAGATAATTCATGTTGTAATTTCCAAACGCATATAAATCCGGCAGGTACCCAAGCTTGTAATATTGCAGGTTATATTGTTGTAATTTTTTTTGTGTCTGGAGTTGCTGTATTTCTATCCTGTCAGCGTAATCAATTTGCTGAAGTGTATCTAAATAAATCTCCTGTTCCATTTTTGCGGAGTCAAACGCGGGCGTTAGTTCAGCCGCATCCGGATAGCCCATGAGGTCTTTTAAATAAGCTGCTTTGGCGATTATTGCTTCTTCTGCTGTTCTCTGTTCGGCTTTTGAATTGTTAAGTGCAATCGTAGCTTGTTTATAATCTGTTTTGTCAACTATGCCGGCTTGATATTGATACGTCGCGTCTTTCACGCTTTGAGTATTTCTTACAATGTCTTCTTCAGCCACCTTTAACTGCTGCATTGTCAGTATCAGATTATAGAATGCTTTGCTTACTGCCACGGTTAGATTTATCTTTTGACCAGCCGTATTTTGGCTGGCAGATAACCTCACATCATTTGCGCTTTTTGAGGCAAGAATCACATCCCTGTTAAAGATATTTTGAGTTGCTCCAAAATCAAGTCCGGAGGTATTAACGGTGCCGGAACGGGCAAGGTTACCATTAAAGTTAAAAGTTGGTAGCTGAAAATTGTGCTGTAGATTATAGGAGAAATTAATTTGAGGATACCAATCGGACAGTTTGCCTTTGATCATCGTTTCGGTAATATCTTCATTAACCTTTGCATTATTAATATCAGGATTATGCACCAACGCATATTGAATGCAATTTTGTAATGTGGCCACCTGGAGTAAACTATCATTCTGTTGTGCAAAAAGCAACTGTGAGATAAATATTGAAAAACAGGTTAAAAAAAATTTTCGGGAAAGGTATTTCGTCTTAATATTTAAACAGTCCATCTTCTTCGTTTACTCTTTTATTTTCAGTGGAGCAGGTGCCTGAGAAATTAAATTAAACGGATAATAATTGAAGGCGGCCTGCCAATAAATTAATTCAAAATCTATATACGCGATTTTTGAAGGGTGCAAGTTATAAATAAATTAAGTTACTTGTTCATTGCTTACCATTAACTTTTGCCGTTTATGTAAAATGACAAAAAACAGAGAAAGAGTTTTCGTTAATGACGTTTCGAATGAAAATAAGAATCTTCAATAAAAGCTCTTTTACTATGGTGAAATTAAAAGCTTATTTTTCATTTTTTGTAAATTATCTCTAAATCTCATAAATTTAGTGGGGTAAAATAGTATGAAAATTTATATAAAAAATATGGTAAGCATCAGGTGCAAGATGGTAGTGAAATCAGAATTGGAAAAAATGGATATAGGATATAAAAGTGTGGACCTCGGCGAAGTGGAATTAGAACAAACAATCACTGATCAGGAACGAAATGAATTAAGAAATTCCCTGCTTTCTTATGGGCTTGTTTTAATGGAAGATAAAAGAAGTATTCTTGTTGAAAAAATAAAAACACTTGTTATCGAAATGATTCATTACAGCGATGAGCTTCCTGATGTAAACTATTCTGTTTATATCAGCAAAAAGTTGAATTATAATTATACCTACCTGGCGAATCTCTTTGCAGAAGTAAAAGGTACCACCATTGAACATTTTATTATCATGCACAAGATTGAAAAAGTAAAAGAACTTATCATCTATGACGAACTAAGCCTTACCGAAATTGCTTCCCTTATGCAATATAGCAGTGTGGCTCATTTGTCCAAACAATTTAAAAAAATTACAGGCCTGACGCCTTCTTACTTTAAGCACATGAAAAATAAAAGACGGAATCCACTTGAAGACCTGTGAATGATGTAAGTTATTTATTGAATTGTGTAATGTTTATTGGTTTTATTATTTCACCTTTATATAATCAGATTTATCAGCTATAAAATATTCTTTATTTCTATCCTAAAAAATTACAGTCAATGTCCGGCACTCAGGCGTTCAAAAAATTGATCGTGCATTTTTAAATCGCGGCCAATATTCGCCTTAAAAAAAATAAAATGGGCAAGATACAACGCCATAGGAAGGAGATTAAAAAATCAACAGTTCATTTAATTGTTACGCTCATTGAATATATCCCAAACGCTATCGTAAGCAAAACGGTATTAAAAAAGACCACCGGAGATATTACGTTAATGTCGTTCGACACTGGCGAAGAACTGGCGGAAAAGAGTTCTCCTTTCGACACTTTTGTGCAGGTGATTGACGGCATTGCAGAAATTGTGATCAATGAAAAGAAACACAAGTTAGAATTAGGAGAGGCAATTACGATTCCTGCACATACTTATAATTACATAAAGGCAAACCAGCGGTTCAAAATAATTCAAACGGTTATTAAGAGCGGCTATGAAGCCTGAAAAATGATTTGCTATCATCAAACGATATCTGTGAATCATACAAGCCATTGACATAATTGTATAACGATGGAATGGACAATTTTCCTCAAATTTACAATATCAATAAATTATCCCGTCTTGCAACATCTCTAACTTATAACAGGTTTAAACTAACTACTAAAAACGTTTTGGTTGACCTGGATCTTCAATAAAAACTGATAAGGAGATATCGAACACCTGATTGAACACCTTATGAAATGCGTGATAAAGTTTTGGTAGGCTGCGATTGATAGCTTCTCTTTGACATAAAAATATAAAAATGGCAAAATTAAAAATAGGAATTATTGACCTGGTAAGTAAGGGGCCTGCAACAACCATGTGGGCGCGCATTATGCACGCGAATCTCGCAAGCATCATGCCGACGGTAGTTGCAACATGGTGCGAACAGGAAGGCCATTCGGTGCAAATGATTTGCTATACTGGTTTTGAAGACCTGGATAAAGAATTACCACGTGATGTAGACGTTGTATTTATCTGCTCTTTTACACAGGCGGCATTGCTGGCGTACGCTCTTAGTAATTATTTCAGAACGAAAGGAGCTGTAACGGTCTTGGGCGGCCCACATGCAAGATGCTATCCCGATGATGCTATTTTATATTTTGATTACGTGCTTGGTTTTACGCACAAATCAACGATAATAGGGCTACTTGATAATTGTGTATCACAAAGTGAAGGAAAATATCTTTCAGAAAAAAATCAGCCTGTTAGTCTTCCGGGTGTGGAGGAAAGATGGAAATTTATTGAGCCAACTTTAAAAAAAGCACCTTTTATCAAAGGGGTACCGATGCTTGGCAGTCTTGGTTGCCCTTACACTTGTCCATTTTGTATTGATTCCACGGTGCCTTACCAAACGCTCGATTTTGAAACTACTAAAAATGATTTGCGATTTCTTCTTACTAAATTCAAGCGTCCTCTGGTTTCATGGCATGATCCTAATTTCGGAATAAAATTTAATGAAAATCTTGATGCGATTGCATCTGTGGCGCCTCCAAAAAGTTTTCGTTTTATCGCAGAAAGCAGCCTATCGATTCTTACAGAAGATCACCTAAAAACTTTTCAGCAAAATGGCTTCGAAGCAATACTTCCCGGCATAGAATCGTGGTACGAACTAGGCAATAAGTCAAGAACTGCTCATAAATCCGGTGAAGAAAAAATGAACCAGGTGTCCGAACATGTGAACAGGGTATTTCAATATATTCCTTATGTGCAGACGAATTTTGTGTTGGGCCTTGACTGTGACGAAGGCGACGAACCTTTTGAGCTTACCAAGCGCTTCGTGGATAAAACGCCGGCAGCTTTTCCCGGCTATTCGTTATTGAGCGCTTTTGGAGAAGCAGCGCCGTTGAATCTTGGATATCAAAGAGAAAACAGGGTACTCCCTTTTCCTTTTCAGTTTCTCAATAATCATCTTGCCATGAACATTAAGCCAAAGAATTATGAATGGATAGATTTTTATGATAAGGTTATTGATCTCACTTCTTATACATTTTCCAACAAGGCAATTTACCGCCGGTTTATGGCAAATGGCGGCTTTACTACAAAATGGATGAATGTAATGCGGGCCATTTCTTCTGAAGGGTATGGGCGTTTAAAATTCTTCAGGCAAGTGCGCGCCCAACTTATTGAAGATAAAAATTTCAGAGATTATTTTGAAGGAGAAACAACGGAACTTCCTTCTTTTTATACGGATATAATTAAAGAAACACTTGGCTATTGGTATCAATGGTTACCAAAGGGCGCAATAGAGCACGATCAGAATGCCTATCTTCATAAATCGTTGAAGAAGGTAGCGTGATTTTTACAGCATTAAGAAGTTAAGGAAGGTATTCTGATCCGCTTTCAATTTATTTATGACTGGCAAAAAATTTTGAACCCAAAATATAAATCTTCAATAAAAGTTGTTTTACTGTAGTTTCTATTTTTGAAAGCGCTTAATTATTAAAGCTATTTCTCCACTAATCCTTCATCAATCAAATAAGCTTCCATCCCGTAAATTTTTGTAAAACCTTTTTGTTCATTAATTACAAGGTTAATGAAACTGGTTTCTGTTTCCGGGAAAGTCAAAATTCTTTTGTGCCCGATAGTGGTGCCGTCGATGGACTTAATTATTTGCTGGTCTTTGTTCAATAGTTGAATTGTGAATTTTGCGCAATTCTGTCCTGTTGCCAGGTTTTCTTTTAGTGCAATACAATTAATTTTTTCAGATTGATTGAATGCAATCTCGAGCGACTGTGACCCGGTCATAGTGATGGTCTCAAAAGATTCACTGTTTCCGGTATTCAATCTTTTTATCGGCATAGGATTCTTATTGTAAACAAGATATTCTTTACTTTGGTTAGACACGTCGTTTGAGAGATTCTCATCTCTCAGTTTTTTAAAACCCATCAATGAAGCTGAATCGTATTGGGTAATTAATCCTCTTCTATCCGGAGGCACATTCAAAATTAAATTGGCTCCGCGCCCAACGCTTTTTAGATAAATTTCAAAAAGTTGCTTTGGAGTTTTTACCAGTGAATCTTCTTCTTTATGGTAAAACCAACCCGGCCTGATGCTTACATCACATTCGGCAGGAATCCAGTTTCTTCCATATTTATTCCCCTGGTTTAACGTATCTGTTGGAGGAGCGCCAATTCCTCTTTTAAAGCCCGCGGTATCTAATAGATTCCAGTTCGTCTTCCCGGCAAAACCCTTTTCATTGCCACACCAGCGCGCGTCAGGGCCGATGTCGCTGAAGATGATCGTTTGCGGAGAAAGCGTTCTAACCACTTTTGTAAATCTTGCAAAATCATAAAGCTGTTTCTTTCCGTTCGGGCCTTCACCGTTAGCGCCATCCCACCACAATTCCCATATCGGCCCGTAGTTGGTAAAGATTTCTTTTAGCATATTCACAAAAACATCATTGTATGCCGGCGTTCCATACGCGGGATGATTTCTATCCCACGGAGAAAGATACACTCCGAATTTTAAGCCATATTTTTTGCATGCCTCCGACAACTCTTTTAGCACATCGCCTTTGCCATCTTTCCATGAACTTTCTCTTACTGTGTGTTTAGAATATTTGCTTGGCCAAAGGCAAAACCCATCATGATGCTTGGCAGTAATCATAATTCCTTTGGCTCCCGCAGCTTTTGCGATGCGGCACCATTGGTCACAATCCAACTCTTTGGGATCAAAAACTTCTGCGTTCTCCGTGCCTTTTCCCCATTCCAAATCGGTAAAAGTATTAGGACCAAAATGCGCGAAAAAATAAAATTCCATATTCTGCCATACAAGTTGGGATTGTGTGGG
>JAHEZA010000191.1 GCA_023251335.1 Chitinophagaceae bacterium
ATCGAAATGATTTGAATTGAAACCAGGCGAAATCAAAAAAATAATTGTCGGACACTTTGGTAAATCACAGAACTGCTTTCGACAAATTTCTGGTTAAGTGCTCCTCTCCTTAGCTGACGAGTTTGAACCAGGAATTAAATTTTTAAAATGAACTAACTAAATTTAAAATGAACTAACTAAAAATGACATTCGCACGACTATACGGTAAGAATAATTCCTTGTTACCAAGATATTTCCGTTCCAATAGAAGACAATTTAACACGGTGGCAGCATTGATAAAAAGTGTTATTATTCCAAAGCAAGTGCTCAAAATAATTTGATTTGAAAAAGGCGAATAAGCCAACTGAGACAAAGAAATAGTAAACGAATAAATAACACAGAATCTTATCCAGGCTTGTAACTATTAGATGCCCGATAAAACTCTTTTGATGTTCGGAATAAAAATAAAAAAGATGAACACGCAAATATTAAAAGATACGATAACACAACTCTTTGCCAACGGCAAAGGATTGCTGGCCATGGATGAAAGTATCAGCACTTGTAACAAACGTTTTGCCGCAGTAAACATTCCGCAAACTGTTGAGATGAGACGAAAATATCGGGAACTAATCGTTACGACAAAAGGTTTAAATGAAAGTATTGGCGGCGCTATTTTATTTGATGAAACTATCAGGCAACAAACCAAAGATGGAATTCCAATGACCGATGTATTAATAAACGCGGGAATTATTCCGGGAATAAAAGTTGATATGCATGCAAAGCCAATGGCTGGTTTCCCCCGTGAAAAAGTTACCGAAGGTTTGGATGGTTTGCGGGAGCGATTAACAGAATATAAAAAAATGGGCGCTAGGTTTGCCAAGTGGCGTGCAGTCTTTTTAATTGATAAAGACACGCCAACTACACAATGTATTGAAGCAAATGCAATTTCGCTTTCGAGATATGCAGCCTTATGCCAGGAAGCAGACGTTGTTCCGATTGTAGAGCCAGAAGTTTTAATGAATGGTAATCATACCATACAAAAATGTTTTGAGGTTACTGAGCAGGTGCAGAAAATTCTTTTTTATGAACTTTATAAATACAGGATTAGCCTCGAAGGCATGATCCTAAAACCAAACATGGTGATACAAGGTTTGGAAAGCGATGAAAAAAATAGCATTGATGAAGTAGCCGATGCTACCGTAAATTGTTTGCTTGAATCTGTTCCTGCAAGTGTACCCGCCATTGCATTTTTATCCGGCGGACAATCGCCTGAAACAGCAACCGCACATTTGAATGCCATTAATAGAAACTTTAAAAAACGTTTACCCTGGATCGTTAGTTTCTCTTTTGCAAGAGCTATTCAGCAACCGGCCATCGAAGCGTGGAAAGGAGAAGATGACAATGTAAAAGAAGCGCAGCAGATTTTGTACAAGCGTGCTAAATTGGATGCGGCAGCAAGACGGGGAATATTATAACGTTATGGAAAATAGAAATTACCATGATACACGAAAGTCGGATTTGTAGGATGGCATTGTGATTACTCTCCTTCACATGAATGTACTTTTATTTTGTAGAATAAAGGTTGTTTTAGATGGAGGATACAGTAAACAAACAAATATCAGGAATTTTTATTCTGATAGATTAGCCTTTCGGGATTTGTCAGAATAATCATGATGTCTTCGTTCATAAGACGCATTCAGAACCTCATCCATATTAAATTCCTGGCTGTTTTCTACTTCGTCTGCGGTCACGTTCACTATTACTAAAGAATTATCCCAGTTCACTTCTTTGATCCACTCCACGGGTAACAATACTTTTCGGCTATCCAACCATGAGCCGGTTTCTACTACCAGGTTGTTGATTTTCCAGTTCGAAACATCAATGATATAATCAACTACTTTCCCCATTTCCCCATCTGTGGCATGGATTTTATAACCAGTCACGTTATCTGTACTTCGTAAATGCCGGTCGTCATTTTCTAGCTGGACTATGTTTTGTGCTACGCTGCTGCTTTCTACCTCGCTGTTATACAAATCGCTGGGCATAGCGCTAAAAATTCCGGCTGCATGTTCGTCGGGGTCAGCGCCCCAGTAAGTTCCCCATGGGTAATAGTTGTATAGCTGTTCTTCCTGCTGGCGCGAAACGGGTTTTTCCGTGTCTATATCAGGACTGTTTTTAATTTGTTCTTGCGTGAGATTCACGAGGAATTCTTCGTTTTCCCAATCCATTTTTTGTAAAGATTTTGGAGAAATAAGTACTTTGCGACCGGTGAACCAGTTTCCAGTTCTTACTACAAGGTATCTCACTTTCCAGGTAATATCATCGAAATAGAAGTCTTCAATATTTCCTATTTCGCCATCGGTTTCTTTTAGTTTGAAGCCGATCAGGTTTTTTATATTTCTGTTCATAAGATATGTTTACAAATAATATGCAATGATTGTTCCAAAAAATTATTGAAACAAGTTTATTTCAAACAATGAAACCTATTAGGGATAGAAATTCTTAAAGTTCAAAAATCAAGGCAGTGTGGAAATAAATCCTTACTCAACAATTCTCAATTTTGCATAGTTGAGCATTATTTTTTTTTCACCGTTATTTTCAAACTTAACGGTAGCGACCGGATTGTGCGCCGCACCTTCCATTTTGATTACTTCCCCAAAACCAAACTTTTGATGTTCAATTTTCTGCCCGGCATGTAAATTACTGGTATCGCTTGGCGCAAAGCCGGGTGTGGGAATATGCTCTTTTAGTTTGATAACGGGGGTGGAAACAAGATAAGCGGGTTTTTCAGGTCTGGTATCTTTTTTGGCGCCAGTAAAACTATATTTTGGTTTGTCAAATGCATTCCAGTGGTTGGTTTGGCTATTACGCATATTGCCGCCGGAAAAAGATTTATCAATGAGCGCGTCTGGCAATTCATCAATAAACCGGCTGGGGTCATTTTGCGTGAGATTACCAAAACGGTAACGCGTGTTAGCATACGTCAGCCACAGTTTTTGTTTAGCACGAGTGATGGCCACATAAAATAATCTCCTTTCCTCTTCCAACTCTTCGCGGGTGTTGATCGCCATCGCATTGGGAAACAACGTTTCTTCCAGTCCACCAACAAAAACCACCGGAAACTCCAGGCCTTTGGCGGCATGAATGGTCATCAATTTCACTACATCGCTTTCCCCTTTATCATTGTCAGCGTCGGTTAATAAAGTGATTTGCTGCAAATAACTGCCAAGGCTTTTGTCTAGTAATTCGCCGTCTTCAGTCGGTGTTTCGGTAAATTCTTTAATAGAGTTTAGCAACTCCTGGAGGTTTTCATAACGCGCCAGCCCCTCGGTAGTTTTGTCGTTAAAAAGTTCTTTTACTATGCCGGTTTGTTTGCCTGCCAGCACGGCCAGATCATAAGCATTTTTCTTTTGCAATTCGCTCTGAAACATTTTTATCATGATCACAAAATTGTTGATCACTTCAAGTGTGTTTGCCCGGTAACCGTATTCAGCGGCGCGTTCCAGCACTTCCCACATAGCAATATTGTGCTCATTGGCAAAAAGGATCGCTTTCTCAATAGAAGTTTTTCCGATTCCGCGCGCAGGGTAATTTATAATTCTTTTGAGCGCCTCTTCATCATTAGGGTTTACGATCACACGCAGGTAACATAAAAAATCTTTTATTTCTTTTCTTTGATAAAAACTAATACCGCCGTAAATGCGATAGGCAATATTCATTCGTCGAAGGCTTTCCTCGTAGCTTCTGCTTTGCGCATTGGTGCGATACAAAATTGCGAAATCAGCATTCCGGAAATGATTCCGTAATTTTTGTTCCTGTATGGCATCGGCCACATATTTTCCCTCATCATTATCCGTAGCCGTGCGCACCAGGTTTATCTTTTCTCCTTCTAAATTACTCGTCCATAATTTTTTTGGAATCTGTCCTTTATTGTTACCAATTATTTGATTGGCAACATTTAAAATATTTTGTGAGCTGCGATAATTTTGCTCCAGCATCACCACTTTTACTTCATCGTAATCTTTCTGAAATTGTAATATATTTTCGATGGTAGCGCCACGGAAACTATAAATGCTTTGCGCGTCATCGCCCACTACGGCTACGTTTTCGTGCATCGCGCCCAGCAATTTTATAATTTGGTATTGAGAGGTATTGGTATCCTGGTATTCATCGATCATAATGTATTTGAACTTACGCTGATATTTACTCAGGCTTTCAGGATGCGTGCTTAGGAGTTGATAAAATTTCAGTAACAGATCATCAAAATCCATTGCGCCATTTTTAAAACAACGATTGCAATAGGCGGTATAAATCTGGCTAATCATCGGACGATTGGCCCGCATATCTTCCTGCTGTAATCCATAATCGTTCATGTACTCTTCCGGAGTAATCAAACTGTTTTTGGCACTTGATATCCTGTTAAAAACAGTACTTGGTTTATAATGTTTATCATCAAGATCCAACTCTTTGATAACTGCTTTCACCACGCTTTTCGAATCATCGGTATCGTAAATGGTAAAGTTTCTGGGATATCCAATTTTATCGGCTTCGGCTCTTAAAATACGTGCAAACACCGAATGAAAAGTTCCTATATAAAGATTTCTTGCTTCATTATTCCCCAGGATATGGATTACTCTTTCCTTCATTTCTGCCGCCGCCTTGTTAGTAAAAGTGAGTGCAAGTATTTGAAAAGCATCCACACCGGTAGCCATCAAATGCGCGATTCGCGTGGTTAACACTTTTGTTTTGCCGCTTCCAGCACCTGCTACTATCATTATCGGACCATCCCGGTGTAGTACGGCTTCGCGTTGCGCATTATTTAATCCCTGTAAATATTCCTGCATGGTGCAAATTTACGAAAAGAGAGGGTGGAGGAAAGGCGATGTGAGGAAATAAATGAGAATTCTTCCTTCAGTTTCCAATTGAAATTTGGTCACGCATTTAAAATTACACAAATCAGTGAAGAAGCAAATTTATTTAACGGGCTAACGATTCAATCAATCACACCTTTTCAAAAAAACAGAAATAGCCTGAAAAAGTTTGTTTACTATACCGGTAAATATCTTGTCGAATGGTTTTGGAAGCAATTATAATGATGTTTGCTCTTTCAAAGTTAATTCATAAAAATCTGTTCTCCTGTCTTTCAAATTTCGTACACTTCCATGAGCATGCAATTCATAAAGTAATGAGAGATCTACGTCAGCGATAAGCACCATTTCCGTATTGGGTGTGGCCTCGCTTTTGATTCCGTTTGCGGGGAAAGCAAAATCGCACGGAGTAAAAACTGCCGATTGAGAATATTGAATATCCATATTTTCCACTTTGGGAAGATTGCCAATACATCCGGTGATGGCTACAAAACATTCATTTTCCACCGCACGGGCCTGGGCACAATAACGTACACGGTTATACGCATTTTGTGTATCAGTTAAAAAAGGAACAAATAATATTTGCATTCCCTGGTCGGCCATCAACCTTGAAAGTTCAGGAAATTCTACATCATAACAAATAAGAATACCTACTTTACCTGCATCAGTATCAAAAATATTGAGCTTGCTTCCTCCATGGATTCCCCAAAATTTGGTTTCATCAGTGGTGATGTGTATTTTTTCGTATTGGTGACATTTGACACTACGCTTTCAATCCGACCGACAGCAACAGGACAACATATTTTGAGGTTTTACAGTTCTTTACAATTGGTACAGACTGATACAGTACAA
>JAHEZA010000192.1 GCA_023251335.1 Chitinophagaceae bacterium
CAAAGCCGGGCCTTTGGAAGCCACGTATTTTTGATATTGCTGAAAAAGATCATTTTCCGGCGAACCGCTTACAACTGTTTTGTTGATAAGATCCGAAGTATCTGCGTTAATGGTGATATAATCGCCTTTGCCAATTAAAAAATCGTATAATTTATTTTTACCGGGGAATACGATAGAATACACGCCGGGAATCAATTTATCTTTTCCCTGGAAGAGGGCTGTTCCTTTAGAATTCATCATGGCAGAATCCTGCACGTTCATACTCTTGCCATAATAATAGGTAAGATAAGCAAGGCCGCTATTATAGTCAGGTGCGTTAAGGGTAACTTTGAATCCCTGGGCGTTTAAAGATGAAAACGCGAACAAAGATATAAGACTGATAAAAAATAATTTCATTGATTGGAGGATAAAAAACAAAAATATTGAATTTGAATTGTAAACAAAGATGCTGCAAAATCCTTAACATTTTAATTGCTTCCTGAATGGAACCGAACATCCCCTATTTTTGCATCCGTGAAAAGAAAAAAACTTGTCTTGGAAAATATTCCCGTTACCGGGTACGCGGCAGAAGGTAAGGCACTTGCGCGAATCGATGGTAAAGTGATTTTTATTGAAGGCGCTGTTCCCGGAGACATAGCAGATGTGATGATAACAAAAAATAAAAAAGACTGGGCCGAAGGAAAAGCTACCAGGATAAAAGAATACAGCGCTGAAAGGATGCAGCCTTTTTGTATCCACTTTGGAATTTGCGGTGGCTGCAAATGGCAGATGCTTCCTTATGAGAAACAATTGGAATATAAAGAACAGGAAGTAAAAGATGTGATCAAAAGAATTGGAAGAATAAATGATGCACCGGTATTGCCGATTTTAGGCTCTGCAAAGACAATTCATTACAGAAATAAACTGGAGTTTACTTTCAGTAATAAAAAATATCTGACCCATGATGAATTAAAAGATTTGGGAGCAGATCAATGGCCGGGCGGTGCGCTTGGATACCATGTTCCCCGGTTGTATGATAAGATCATTGAGATAACGGAATGTTGGCTGATGGATGAAGTAAATAACAGAATCCGTAATGGCCTGCGGGAATTTGCACAAAAAAATAATTACAGTTATTACGACATCACAGAGCACCAAGGTTTTTTAAGGAATATTCTTATCAGGAATTGCACCACCGGCGAACTGATGGTGAATCTTGTTTTTGGAAATGAAGACAAAGAGAAGAGAGAAAATATTCTAAATTATTTATTAGAAATTGTTCCCGAAATAAGCACATTGGTTTATACCATTAACCAAAAATGGAATGATAGTTTGACTGAGTTGGAACCGCAGACTTATTATGGCAAAGGCTATGTAACAGAAAAGCTTGGTGATTATTATTTTAAGATTTCACCAAAATCATTTTTCCAAACCAATACCTCGCAGGCAGAAGTTCTATACAATGTTGCAAAAGAATTTGCGGGGCTTAGCCGAAATGAAATTGTCTATGACCTTTATTGCGGTACGGGAAGCATCGGCATTTTTTTAAGCGAGCAAGCCAAAAAAATTATTGGTGTGGAAATGATTGAAGAAGCAATTATTGATGCTAAAGCAAATGCACAATTAAACAATTTGTCTCATACATTCTTTTACGCTGGCGATGTAATAGAAATTTGCAATGATACCTTTTTCGAAATGCATGGAAGGCCGGACGTGCTGATCGTAGATCCGCCGAGGGCGGGGCTTCACAATAAATTGGTCACTAAATTACTGGAAATTAAATCACCTAAAATAGTGTATGTAAGTTGCAACGTAGCTACGCAGGCCCGTGACATTCAGTTGCTCAATGAGAAATATGTTGTTGAAAAAATTCAACCGGTGGATATGTTTCCGCATACACATCATATAGAAAGTGTGGCGTTGCTGAAATTAAGAGAAAATTAACCTGTAGAATTCTTGTATTTTTTACTGCCATTGTATGTTCTTTACAGCAAGGCAACAAATACCACCAATTCCTATTCTTGCATATTCAATTCGTGGATCAGATTAGCAATTAGTCCGGTCCATCCTGTTTGGTGACTGGCGCCTAAACCACGAAGCGTATCTCCATGAAAATACTCATGAAAAAGAAGAAGATCTTTGTTTTCTTCTTTCTTGTAAAACCAGTTGTAGGGGCCATTGGTAACCCTTTCGTTCTGATCATTTTTTTCAAAAATATGTAACAACCGATGGGTAATTTCTTTGCCCACATCCATGAGATTAAGATATTTCCCCGAACCAACAGGGCATTCTACTTTTACATCATCGCCATAAAAAGAACCAAACGTATTAAAGGCATTTATGAAAAGGTAGTTGACCGGCATCCACACAGGCCCGCGCCAGTTAGAATTGCCACCAAACATGCCCGAAGTAGAATCTCCCGGATCATACTCAATAGAATACGTGGTGCCACCTAACTGCAGAGAATAGGGATTTTCCTGATAAAATTTTGACAAGGCCCTTATGCCACCGTTCGAGAAAAATTCTGATTCATCTAATAATCTCGCACACAAATATTGTAACCGTTCTTTATCGACCAGGGAAAGCAAAATGCTTTCAGTATTGCTTCTGTCCTGGCTTGGCAAGTACAAATTATTTGACCGGCGATAATTCTGAAACCATTTCATGCGTTTGGTAAAATCATGGAGGCTGTCAAAAACTTCCTTTTCAACAACAGTAACCGCAAACATCGCCGACAGCCCTATCAGCGAACGGATCTTTAATGGAAAGGCCTGTGATTTATTTAATGAAAGCACATCGTAGAAAAATTTATCTTCCTCATTCCATAGTCCCAATTCATTTAGTGCTTCAGCAATCATTACGAAATGTTCATAAAATTTAGTAGCTGTATCTTCAAATGAAACGTCCTCCAACGCGATGGTAAGTGCGATATTCATCATATCCAGCGCATACATTCCCATCCAACTAGTACCGTCAGCCTGCTCCAGGAGGGTGTTTCCGGGTAATACCATACTGCGGTTAAAAAGACCGATATTGTCAAGCCCCAGAAATCCTCCTTCAAAAATGCTATTGCCATCCGCGTCTTTCCTGTTGATCCACCAGGTAAAATTGATGATCAGTTTTTGAAAAATACTTTTCAGAAAAACTATATCACTTTTTCCGTAAAGTTCCTGCTCTGTTTTATAAATCTGCAAGGCAGCAAAAGCATGTAACGGAGGATTTACATCACTTAAATTCCATTCATAAGCCGGCAATTGCCCCTGCGGATCCATGTACCATTCGCGCATTAGTAAAGTCAGTTGATGCTTGGCAAAAACGGGATCGATGATGGCCAGCGTAATACAGTGGAAAGCAGTATCCCAGGCGGCGTACCAGGGATATTCCCAGTTGTCGGGCATAGATAGAATATCCTGGTTTTTTAAATACTTCCATCGGTGGTTGCGCCCGTTCTTTCGTTCCTTGGAAATCGGAGTAATTCCATCACTGGTGTTGATCCACCTGTCAACGTCATAATGATAAAATTGCTTGTTCCAAAGCATTCCAGCAAAAGCCTGACGTTGAATATTTTTTTGATCTTCCGTGCATGATTTGGGATGGATTGAACCGTAAAAATCATCCGCCTCCTTTTTCCGGGCAGAAAAAATTTCCTCGAAACCGTTTTCGAAACTCTCATTCGTTTCATTATTGGTAAGCCGCAAAAAAATACATTGCGATTGGTTAGCTTCTATTTCCAAATAATACACAGGAGCACATTTGGTGCCTCCTTTTTTCTCTTTTAATTTATCATAGTTTTTTCCATGGATGATGGCGTCATGAAAACTGTCTTTAACAAATTCACTTTCATTGGGCTTTTGAAAAAGTTTTTCAAAATTGGTTTCATTTTCTGTGAAAAGAATATCGTTTGTCTTTTGAAAATAAAGAAAGTAATCGCCCAGTGATTGATGGGTGGCTTTAACTGATTGATCATTGATAAAATTTATGTTGGGCTTACTTTCATCTCCGGTATATTGCCAGTAATTGTAAAACCATAATGTGGGCAAAACAGTTATAGCCGCTTTGTCATTCCCCCGGTTTAGAATTTCTATTTTGATAAAAATGTCGTCTTCATCTTTTTTTGCATATTCTACATATACATCAAAATATTTGTCATCGTCAAAAATGCCGGTGTCCAGAATCTCATATTCCGGATCTTGCTTGCTTCTGCTTTTATTGATATTAATAAGGTCAAAATAGGGATAGGCTTCATGTGGATATTTATATAAATATTTCATGTAATAATGCGAAGGAACATTATCAAGATAATAATATAATTCCTTTACATCTTCGCCATGATTACCTTCCTGGTTTCCCATGCCAAACAATCTCTCTTTTAAAATAGGGTCTTTCCCATTCCATAAAGCGATTGCAAAACACATTTGTTGATTAATATCTGATATGCCACCAAGGCCATCTTCGCCCCAGCGGTAGGCCCTGCTGCGCGCATGGTCATGTGGAAAATAATTCCAGGCATCCCCGTTTTTACTGTAGTCTTCGCGCACGGTTCCCCATTGGCGCTCGCTAAGGTATGGGCCCCATTTTGCCAGGGGGACTTCTTTCGTGGCATTCGCTTCCAACCGTTTTATTTCTGCATTGTCGTTGTTTATCATATTTGGCCCCCTCATTAATTATTAATTATTCTCCAATACCTGATACCTGATATCTCATAACCGATATCGTGCGATTATCCATTCGTAGAAAATCCAGGATATAGTAACATGCCGCCATCTGCAAAAATAGTAGTACCACTAAGATAATCTGATTCATCGCTCGCGAGCCACACCGCTACTTTGCCAATATCTTCTGGCTGCCCGATGCGTCCATAGGGTATCAACGTCAGTAATTTATTTAACGCTTCGGGTGTGCTCCATGCCGCTGTATTAATTGGTGTTTGAATGGCACCGGGGCCAATGGAATTTACCCGTATTTTTTTCGGAGCTAATTCCTGCGCCATGCTCTTCATCATCATTTCTATGCCGCCCTTGCTGGATGCATAATTCACGTGTCCTGCCCACGGAATTACCTGGTGTACACTGCTCATACAAATGATCTTTCCCAGCGCACAACTTCTCTCGGGAATCATACCACGCCTCAGAAATTCTTTTACTGCTTCGCGGGCACATAAAAACTGGCCAGTCAGGTTTACATTTATTACCAATTGCCAATCAGCGAGGCCCATTTTTTCTAACGGGGAATCTCTTTGCAAACCTGCATTATTTACCAAAATATCTATGGAACCATATTTTGCTATCATTTGCTGAAACATAGACTGCACCTCGTCTTCTTTGCTCACATCTGCTTTTATGGAGATCGCATTTCCGCCATTGTCTTCTATTTGTTTTACAACTGCGTCCGCCGCTTCAGGATGAGTTATATAATTAACAACTACATTGGCGCCGTCGTTTGCCAAAGCAACGGCCACAGCAAGACCTATTCCACTGTTAGCGCCGGTAACCAACGCGCTCTGTCCTTTTAATTTGGGATTCCTATTCATTGCGATTTTTTAAAAGTTGAAAAATAACATCGTTTCCTTCCTGTCCACCATATTCATTTCCCGTAAATTATAAATTTATTATTCTCGTTCTGTTCATAAATCGCTGATCCTCGCAAGGAAACAAATATTCTTAATACTTCAATCATAGAATTGTTAATAAATAGGCCATGAAGATTTCA
>JAHEZA010000193.1 GCA_023251335.1 Chitinophagaceae bacterium
CCAGCACCTTTTTGGTATTTGGATATGGTATGGCCATTTTAGCCGCATTACTTATGCTCTTCGCGCCCGAGGCATTAATAATATTCACAACACCGGAATATTATTATTCGGCTTGGGTGGCTGGCATACTAGGATATAATCTCGTACTTATTGGGCTTTCTTATATTGCGATTATCGGAATTTCAATTAACAAGACAACAAAGCCGTATGGGATCGCTATGCTCTGCGCGGCAATCGTTACTGTTATTCTTGATGTAATTCTTATACCAAAATTTGGCAAGGAAGGTTCGGCGTTGGCAACAGTATTTGCGCAATTAATTGTGCCAATCTATCTTTTTTACATTGGCCAAAAGGTGTATCCTATTCCTTATAAATTTACTGAGGTTATCATTGTGACGATAAGTTCTCTTGCGATTGCATTGGTAATAAGATTTATCCCTTTTGATAATTTGGCAACGCAGATAACAGTAAAGATAATAGTTGGTTTGATTTTGATTGTCGCTGCGCTGATATTAAACAGGGAAACTCTTTTGACATTGATTTCGGGGATACAAAAACAAAAAATCAATAGTGAATCAAGTGCTATCAATAATACGGTTTAGAATTACGAGTGAGTTTGAATTAACGGTGTAAGAGTTTGATTTAGTTGATTTCTTTGAGAATCCAGTAAACAAACAAAATGGCAGGATTTGTATCTAGTATTCTCCTCAGTAAATCAATTTACATATGCGACTGAATATTGGCCTTTACTATCCGTACCTAATATAATCAGATTTCCATCCTGGTTATACTTTTTATCCAAGTCAATAATAGAATTTGTCAGAGGATCTTTCAAATCAAGGATTAACCTGGAATTATTAAAAATCCGCAACCTTTTTATATCATTGTTTAAAAGCTTTATCTGCAGGGTATTATTGCTTCGGAAATAATTAAAAGAAAAGCCAGGATCGTAATCCGGTTCTTTTGGATAAAAATCATATAACAAAGATGTTCCGCTAAATGGGTCGCTTTTATTATTTTGTTCGATGCTTATTTTTTCCTGAACATCTTTTATTATCTGTGCTGCGCCTGCATCCACATCGCCTTTCCACCAGTTGATTCTTTCATTATAGAACCAGACGTATCCATCGGTTGTTTTATAGGCATTGTATAAATTATAAGCGAGCCACCTCGCTTTGGTTTCTTTATCAAAGCCTTTATCGTACGCAGGAATTTTACCATAAAGCTGATCAAAAAAAATAGCTTGTGCATAAGAAATCTTATCAAATTCTGGGATTAGAGACTTGTCTATCATTCTAGTTCCAATGTCCCGAAGATTTACAGCAGAAGTAATATATGTCTCTGCATTTTGAAATCCATAAGAATTTTCATTGCCATCAATGATTTCGCTTGTTTCGTTTTTTCCTTCCATCATTCCTTCTACAAAAAAAGGATATAACGCCATTCCTGTTTCGGAAATTGGTTGTTTAACACTTTGAAAATAGGGCAAAAGCAGTAGCCAAAATGACAAGATTTTTATATCCGGTTTATACGTTTGTAAAGCCTGAATAAATTGTTTCCCTCTTTTTCTTACAATGGTACCTACTTCTTGGTACGAAAGATTGTTGTACATAGAGGGCTTATACAGCCAGGGATTTAGCATCGGATCTTTGTAATAATATTCCGCATCAAAGCCAATTCCCTTTGCTTTTGACATTTTAACAGCAAGTGAAACTTTCTTAAGATTTTCGATTATTTTTGACCAACTTGCTTCATCAAGCCAATGAGCACCGGTATAGCTGGCGCCTCTTACTAATAGAAAGTTATCGGTAAACTTTTTCCATTGGATCTCTGATAGATCTTTGTATTGAAATTGTAAATCCGACCGTTGAGTAGTATCAAAAGCATTGTAAATATCAAAATCAAATGAAAAAACCACGCCATCAAAAGGCGCTTTTTCCATTTTTTCTATATTAGCTTTTAAAAAGCTGACATTCGGATAATCCCATCCAAACTCTATTAGTTTTTTTTGATTTACGTTTTGGCCGCTGGCCATTTTGGCTGCCGAAAGCAGAAGTGGAACGAAAACAATTAAATTGGAAACTAATTTAATGATTTTGTGCGCCATACTTTGAAGCTTTGAAATTCTTTTTTTGATTATCCCGTCATACTGTGCATATTTGACAATCAAAACAATCCGGTTTTATTCAAAGATAGCATGAGTAAAAATATAATTAACTTCGCCAACAATTTTTTAATCGTCATTTTCTCCTATTATTGAGCAGCCAGCCTAAATTGAATAATTCAATGAAAATAGTTAAGACAGTTTTATTGGTGTTATTTACAGTCGTTTTTTGTTCAACAGAACTTCATGCACAGAATAATTTATTTGATGTCACGGACTTAGCTAATACCAAAATCGATAATTATAGTGACGAGCAGTTGATTGCATTCTATAATCAGGCGGTCGGATCGGGACTTTCAGAATCTCAATTGTATAAGTTGGCAACAGATAGGGGTTTGCCGGATTCTGAAATCATGAAGTTAAAAAACAGATTACAATTTCTTATTCCGTCTAATAAACCGTCAGCAAAAGTTGGCTCGGAAGGAAATTCCACGGCGCAGCATCCTTACGATACTTTAGACCGTAATGTTCCGTTGCAAAGCTTTAAGAATGATTTCACGATTTTTGGTTCCGAACTCTTCACGACAAATAGCCTGGTTTTTGAGCCAAATCTTCGAATCCCTGCTCCCGCCGGATACGTTTTGGGTCCCGACGATGAAATAGTAATTTCCGTTTATGGCTACAGCGAAAAAATTTACAATCTAACGGTAAACGAGCAGGGTGCAATATTCATACCAAATGTAGGCCCAATAATTGTAAACGGTCTCAGTATAGAACAGGCCACAGATAAGATAAAGTCGACGCTGGCATCCACTATCTATAAGGCCATTAGCTCCGGCAAAACGAAGGTACAGGTAACTCTCGGCAAAATTCGTAGCATTCGCGTAACAGTCATCGGGGAGGCAAAAAAGCCCGGTACATTTACCGTATCTTCCTTAACTACTTTATACAATCTTCTTTATTTGTGTGGCGGACCTACTCCCCTGGGAAGTTATAGGAATATAGCAATCATTCGGGGAAATAAGGTAGAAAGAACCGCAGATCTGTACGACTTTTTAGTAGCAGGGGATTCAAAAGATAATATCATTTTGCAGGAAGGCGATGTGATCAGAATCCCCTATTACAAGAGCCGGGTGTCCATTTCAGGAAACGTAAAGAGGAAAGGTGAGTTTGAAATGTTGGATAATGAAACCTTTAGTGATTTGCTCAAGTATTCCGGCGGATTTACAGACAATGCCTATAGGGGAATAGTAACTGTAGAGCGAATCACTAATTCTGCGAAAAGAATCGTTGATCTTGATGCCAGTCAGTTTGATTCGTTTAAGACAAATGGAAGCGACAAATTTATTGTCAGGCAACTCCCGGACGTGTATGCAAATCGAATTGCTATTTCAGGTGCGGTGTTGAGGCCGGGGCCTTATGAATTGACTCCTGGGATTACCCTAAAATCCCTCATCGAAAAAGCGGGAGGTCTTACACACGTTGCTTATACAAAACGGATATCCATTTTCAGGTATTTTCAAAATAAAATGCCCACATTACTTTCTGTAGATCTTGATTCCGCGTTAGGTAGTGGCGCCGACGTTAAGCTCGTTAAGGATGATTCTGTTGCAATTCATTCTATATTTGAGTTTGTGGATTCTTCTTATGTTTCAGTGGAAGGAAATGTAAGAAACCCAGGCCCCATAGAATGGCGTGAGAATTTGTCGCTTCGAGATTTATTGCTTTCTGCGGGTGGCATTTCGGAATTTGGCGACTCTTCTACCATAGAAATAACCAGAAGAATAAGAAACGCGCAAGTGGACGTGGCAAATCACCAGGAAAGTCAGATCTTTAATATCAATCTTGTCGGTGCCAATGAGCAATCTAAAGATGTCTTATTGCAACCTTATGACATTGTAATTGTAAAAGCACTGCCGGGATATAGCTCGCAAAGAACCGTTTTGGTATTAGGAGAAGTAAAAAGCCCTGGAAGATACGGGCTGCAAAAAAGCAGCGAAAAAATTAGTGATGTGATTAGCAGGGTCGGCGGGTTTAAAGCCTCTGCCGACAGCACTTCTATCACCATACGTCGGAATGTACAATCCAACCTAACTGTTATAGAAAGGGAAAAACTTTTCCAGCGGGTATTGAATATCAGTCCGGATAGCCTTTCCAGTTATCCGCGTTTAAAAGATGAAATATATAAAACTTATGATTTAATCAGCGTAGATCTTAGCGCTGCCTTGTCAAATCCTGATAAATCGGAAAATCTTGTGCTCGAAGATGGAGATGTACTTACTATCAGTAGAAGCTCAAACCTGGTAAAAATTTCAGGGGAAGTATATAATCCAACTATTATACCTTACAAAGCCGGAAAGAATTTAAAGTATTACATACAGCAGGCGGGAAATTTCACTCCTTATGCAAGGAAGAACGGAGCCTTGATAATTCATCCTGATGGAAAGTCCGCTTCCGTAAAGCATTTTCTGTTTTTTAAATCCTATCCATCTGTTACGCCACGGTCAGAAGTCTTTATTCCACAAAAGACCAAAAAGACCGGTAAAGGGATAAGCATTGGCGAATGGGCTCTCATGATAACTGCGTTGGGAGTGCTGGCAGGTGTAATTAAAAATTGATGTCTAACTTATTAATTTTCATCCCATGGCCACAAGTGAAATTGAAAAAGGTAATAAACTAAATTTCGGCACTCCTGCCTCCAGGAACTTAGGTATTCTCATCAGCGCATTACTAAAAAAATGGTGGCTAATTATGATCGTAGGATTAGTTGCCGGGCTTTTGGGAATATCTTATGCCAGTAAACAAAAAATTACTTATCAAAGTAAACTAACTTTTGCATTGGACGGAGGAGAAGGCGGGGGCCTTTCGGGGGCTGCCAGCCTGGCAAGCCAGTTTGGCTTGAGTATAGGTGGTGGTGGGAACGAGGTTTTTTCCGGCGACAATATCCTCGAAATCATGAAAAGCAGAAGAATGGTCGAGCGAACACTTCTTTCTGCAGACACTTTTGACAACAAGCCAATCACCTTCATTCAATATTTTTTAGATCAAAACAAGGACCCAAAATCTAAAGCCATTCCGGTCAGTTTTCCTGTTGGCCAACAAAGATCCGGCTTTACATACCAACAGGATAGCTTACTATACGATTGTTATAACCAGTTTTCAAAATCTTATATTACGGCATCCAAACCTGATAGGAAATATAATATCTACGAAGTAAATATTACCAATCCCAACGAAAAATTTACTAAAGATTTTACGGATAGACTTGTTTCGGAAACGAACGATTTTTATATTTCTATTTGTACTCAAAAGGCCAAGCAAACGCTGGATATTTTGGAGCAGCGGGTAGCTAACATGAAAGGAAAGGTCAATGCCAGCATAGACAGCAGGGCTGAGATACAGGATGTAAATCTAAATCCTGCGTTTTCAGAGGCAGCGGTACCTATACAAAAGGAACAGGCGAATATACAAGTGTATGGTGGGGCTTATGCCGAGATGTTCAAGAACCTGGAAATTGCCAGGTATCAATATCTTAAACAGATACCATTAATGCAAATAATTGATGCTGCAAATTATCCGATG
>JAHEZA010000194.1 GCA_023251335.1 Chitinophagaceae bacterium
TTTGCAGCAATGCGGGTTCAGAAAAATGTTGTTTTGAGGCGTTTCAACACCTACAAAAAGTCAGCAGATTTTTTATTGCCCATACAGTAAAGCAACAAAAAAATCAGATTCCTGTTTTTATTTTGAATAGAAGTTATTTGCGTTATGCAATTTGGATACGCATTGTACATCAATTTACAAACTGATGGTCCAACCCCCTGAAGTCAACAGGTACCAATTTGCTTACTCCCGGCTCCTGCATTGTAACGCCATAAATTACATCTACTGATGCCATTGTCATTTTATTATGGGTGACAATGATAAACTGGGATTCTTTACTAAACTTTCGTATCATCTGGGTGAACTTGCTCACGTTGGCATCATCAAGCGGGGCATCTACCTCGTCGAGAATACAAAATGGCGCCGGCTTTATGAGGTAGATAGCAAAAAGTAACGCAGTTGCCGTGAGTGTTTTTTCTCCACCACTTAATTGGGTGATGCTTGTGGGCCTTTTTCCTTTTGGCTTTGCCACAATATCAATTCCTGTTTCTGCAAGATTATCCGGATTTTCCAAAATCAAATCGGCGGTGTCGTCATCAGTAAACAAAGCTTTAAATACGTTTTGAAAATTTTCTCTTACGAGGTTAAACGTTTCCAGGAATTTTTGATTCGCGGTTGTTTCTACCTCCTGTATGGTTTGCATCAAAGATTCTTTAGCTGTTACCAAATCTTCTTTTTGTTCTTTGATAAAATCATATCGTTTCTTCATTTCAGTGAAAGCCTCTATCGCGGTAGGATTTATTTCGCCCATATTTTCTAACCGTTTTTTCATTCGGTCACTTTTTTCCTGTAGTTCTTCCAATGGCGTTTCCGTCGCTCTTTCTTCGTCAAGAATCTTATCCAAATCAACTTTAAATTCCACGCTTAATCTTTCTTTCATTCCTGCAAGATGAAGTTTCAACTCATTGATCTTATCCTTTATTTCCCCTAATAAATGTTCCGTTTGTTCTTTTGATTTTTGCTTGTGCCGAAGTTCACTCTCTTTTTCATTCAATTCATTTCGCAAATTATAATATGCCTGGTCTGCTTCGTTTAATTTTTTTTCTTCTGCGTCTTTACTAATCAATAGTTCTTTTACTTCTTCTTCCAATTTTTTCAATTCCAATGAAGTGATAGCAATATTTTCTCCAGAATCTTTTAGCTGAACATTACTATTTTCAACCTGGATGCTCAGATCTTTAAACTGCCTGTTTTTGAAATCAAATTCCTGGTTGAGGGAGTTCACTTTACTTTGCTGGCGCGTAAGTTGTAAGTTATTGTCATTGTATAGCCTGTTCACTTCATTGTATTCCTCTTCAGTCTTCACAAAATCATCCCCTGCAATTTTCATCTTTTCATCATGACTTTTCACGTCCTCCTGCAAATTATTCAGCAGTTCGCGTGTATCACTTATCGCTTCCCTGTTTTGCTCAAGTTGTTCAACCATTTCTTGTAAGCGGTGTACTGCCACTGATTGCTGATGCTGCGTGTTTTCCAGTTTATTTTGAATAGCATAAGTAACATTGATCAACTCATTGATGGATTGCTGAGTTTGTTGGATTGCAGTTTCTTTCAACTGTTCATTAAAAGCGATTACCTCATTAGACTTTTGGCTGATAACAGTTTTCAACTCATTTACTTTCACCTGTTGCACCGAAATTTTTTCGGCTAATTTCTCCAGGTTTTTTGCTCTTCCTATTTTTTTCCCTTCAAATAAACCTACGCTGCCACCGGTAAGCGAAAACTTTCCTTTAACAAATTTTCCGGTCTTTTCGAGAATTACATGACCGTTACTGTTTTGGAATGCTTCTTCATTTTCAGCAATAAAAACATTACCCAGGAGATAATTCGCAAGGTGATAATATTTCTCATCAATTTCAATAACACTCAACGCTGGTATGGCATTTGCGACATCAGTAAACGAAGTTTTTTCAAGAGAATTCAATTGGTCCAAAAGGAAAAAGTTAGCTTTCCCTTTCTTGTTTTCATCAAGCAAGTGAACGGCTGTCATTCCATCTTTTATATCATCTACCACATAATAATTAAGATATGGCTCCAGCACATTTTCAACCGCTGCGCGATATTCTTCTTTTACATAGATTATGTCAGAAAGAATCGGTGCGGTGTAATTCCATGATTGATTATTATGAAGAAATTTTACACTTTCGGGATAGCCTTCCATTTTGTCAATAAGACTTTTCAAGAGGTCATGTTCGTTCTGCCGCGAATCCAATATGCGATTCTCTTCTGCAAGTTCACTTCTCAATTTTTCAAGCACAGCTTGTGTTTCGAGTATCTGTTCTTTTGTAAATTCGTTATGCTTTTTCAGTTGGTCTAATGAATCTTTCTTCTCATTTAATTCAGCTTCCTTACTTTTCTTATCATCTTCCAGTTTCAAAATTGCTTCAGATCTTTGGGCCTGTTCTTCTTCGATTTGCGCGATAGTTCGCTGAAGATTAAAAATGGAAGTATCTGCTACGGCAACTTTTTTCTCTGCGTCAAAATGATTTCGTTGCAATTGCATTTGCGTTTGACGCAGCATATCTACCGTGATTCTTTTTTCGTCAAATACGATTCTTTTTTCTTCGGTATTCTTTTTAAGTAACTCTAAATATTCTTTTTGTTCTTCAAGATTTATTTCCTCATCGGCTATCTGTTGTTTGGTGAAATGGATACTTTCATCAATTCCTTTCAATTGTCCTTCTGCTTTCAATAAAAATTCCTTCAGTCCTGCTTCCCGTTCTGTAAGGTGCTGCAATCGTTGCGTGCTTAAACTCTTCTTGCTTTCTTTTTCGAGCAATGAACTATTTAATTCATTGAACGCGTGTTGTTGTTTCTGCAGGGCTTTTTCCTTTTCAATAAATCCTGCTTTTTCTTTTTCTATCGCTGCTTCTTCTGTAGCAATCACAACTTCCAATTCTATTTTCTTGTCTGTCTCTGTTTTTTGTTGCTCGTTTAGGTCCCGGTAAGTAATATTAAAACCTTCGAGCGCCGCTTTGGCCAACTCGATACTCAGGTCACGATAAGCTGTTTTTATTTCGAAATATTTTTCAGCCTTTTTTGCCTGGCTTTCCAGCGTTTTTAATTGGTTGTTGATTTCAAACAGAAGGTCTTCAATTCGTGCCAGGTCCTGTTCTGTCGCATCCAGCTTTAATTTTGCTTCGCGCTTTCTTGTCTTGTAGATTGAAATGCCAGCAGCCTGTTCCAACATCCGCCTTCTGCTATTCTCTTTATCTTTAATAATGTCGTCTACCATTCCTAATTCGATAATGGCATAACTGTCGGTACTGACACCGGTGTCCATAAAAAGATTATGGATGTCTTTGAGGCGGCAACTTACATCATTCAGCCTATATTCACTTTCGCCGTTCTTGTAATATTTTCGGGTAACGGTAACTGTGCTAAACTCGGTGGGCAGCAGATTTTTAGTATTTTCAAAAGTGAGGCTCACTTCGGCAAGGCCGCTCGCGCTTCTGCTTTTTGAGCCGTTGAACACAAGGCTTTCAAGATTTTCGCTTCTCAATTGGCTTATCTTTTGTTCGCCAATCACCCAACGGATACTATCAACAATATTACTTTTTCCACAACCATTAGGACCTATTACACCGGTAATACCCTGGTCGAAATTGACGGTTGTTTTATCTGCGAAACTTTTAAATCCTTTTATTTCTAAACTCTTTAATCTCACGTTTTCAATTTTAGTTTTATAAGGTTAGCATTCCATTTTTGCGAGCAAGCAAATATATTCGTTATGCAAGAAACAAAGTTTGGTAAATGAACGGAACCCCTTTTACTTATTCACACATTTTTCACAGCTAACTGTTTTTTAGCATTTCGTTCAAACTTGCATATTTTTATTTATATGTTAATACATTACCTTTGCATAAATTTTTTAAAAATGAAAAATATAGTTGTTCCTATTGACTTTTCTGATACTTCAGTAAATGCGGCGAAATATGCGATAGAACTGGCAAAAAATATACCTGAGGCCGCCATAACGCTGTACCATGTTTATAGCAGGATTAGCTTCTCTACTTTGACATCAAAAGATGAGAACTCAAGGCAAATGGTAACTGAGGCCGAACTGCAGAAATTGAAAGCCAATATTGAAAACGGATTTGAAGCTATTTCCTGCGTGGCCGAGCCTGGCTCGTTTGTAGAGAATTTAGCTGATTATGCTCTAGGAAATCATGTCGATCTGATAGTAATGGGAATAACTGGCAGTTCAAAACTTACCCAGGTTTTCATGGGCACCAACACATTAAATGTAATTCGCAATATTTCTTGCCCGGTAATGATCATTCCGCCGGATGCAAAATACACTGGTCTGAAACGGGTAGTGTTTACATCAGACTTTCAGGATGTGGCCCGAAAAACTCCTTTTCAGTCTATCAAAAAAATTCTCGATATTTTTCAACCCAAACTTGATATTTTGAATGTGGACAGCGAACATTTTGTAGAATTGACGCCAGAATTCAAACTTGAGAGAGACGCGATGGAGGAGAAATTAGGCTCATATAATCCTGAATTTTCATTTCTCAGATCTTATGATTTCTTAGAAGGTATTAGCAGTTTTGTTGAATCGAGAAATATTGATGCCATTATCACCGTGCCTCATAAACACACGCTTTTTAATCAGTTTTTCGTAACGAGCACTACTAAAAAATTAGCATATCATAGTACCGTACCGATTATCGCAATACCAGAGTAAAATTAAATTCACAATAAATTTAGAAAAAGCCTTTAACCAACAGCTAAAGGCTTTTTGTTTTAATGTGCATTGCAAATATTATTACTATAGAAATGTTGCGATTGTGTCTCAATGTTTGACTTCCTCGTCAATGAAACATCCAGTAGTAATCCATTATTTCCTGATCATGTTCAGCATGGATAATGTTTCGGTAATCATTTTTGCATTGTATTCCATTGCAAGTTCTTTGTGATTTATAGCATCTATAATAGTTCCTACAAAACACAGACCCGCGGTAAAAAAATACAAAATTCCCATACCAATGTGGCCTATTACGAAACGCTGCACACCGGCAATGCCGACCAGGCCCAACAGGCAAAGGATTAATATCAATTGAGGATCTTTTCTTTTAGAACGATATATCATACAGAACTGTGAAAGTTCATCATCAGCGAATCCTTGTGTACGCGAATTGATGGTGACCAGCTCTTCCGGAGTGATATCATACAAATATTTTAAAATAACCGAATTTACAGAATTGAAATTATTGTCCATAATGGTTGGTTTGAAGATGAGAAAATAAATGTTGTTGGGAAAGACGGAATATTCTAAATAAGATTATTGCGAGTGCGAAAGGCCCTAAAGGATGCGCTGAGAACGACTCGCTCAAATTGCCATGAAACAAATAACTGATAGAATGGCCGATACCGCATCCGGGGCAAAAAGCAATTCCGATGAATTTGAAAAAACAAAAAGAATAGTGCGTAGCGGATTGCGGGTCCATAAAGGCAAGCAGGATCAACGCCGTAGTCCATGCGCACAATTCAAAATATTTTCGGAATAACGATTTCACTTTTTTTAATTTGATCTAAAGATATAGAATTAAGCGTTTAAGCCGTGAATGAGTAATAATGTAGTGAATTGACTTTGTTTTG